>LKUF01000122.1 GCA_001412335.1 Methanolinea sp. SDB | reverse complement strand
ATACCAATTCAGTCACTCACAACCGCCGCCGGCGCGGGCATCGCACATGGAGATTTGGGGGCTGATAGTCCCCACAAAATGTATCCGGTTCATAAATCGTCCCCACACCAGGTAGAAAAGAGCAAGAAAAAATATTCGCCGTTTCGTTTACGAAACAGGTAACAAACAAAAAAATGGTTAAAGGAAAAATTACTGCCACGCATTCATTCCACCCGGTTTTCCGAGGTTCAACGAGTCGCAAAATAACTGCGATTGGAGTGCTATCAGCAGGCGGCCAGGATACAATACCGGCGTGAAAAAATCAGGCCCGAAAAAAAGTTGTCCCAAGGGGATCTTTTCCGAAAACCCTGTATGCATTATTGCACAGTTTTTTTGGTTACTTCCAGACCTCGACGGGATCGATGGTTGCGTCGATCAGGAAGTCGAACTCGATCTCTTTTAGCCATCCCATCTTCTCAAACATCTTCATGAAGCAGACACCAACTGGAGCTGCGCCGGGATGTCTTTCCAGAACGGATTTCACCTGGTGTGCCTCAATGGGAACATTCGGCATCGAGAGCCCCCCCATGATGATGAGGACTTTCGGGCTTTCAATCGCTGCGTTGCCTGATGCCTGCATGCCGATATCGGGTACCATCTGCAATGCAGCGACTTTTGATTCGTCAATGAGCGGCACGAAGAGCTGCTGCAGGTTCAGGCCCCGGGTGGCAAATGCCAGCAGTTCAACAAATGGCGTGCAGGTACCGGGGCAGCCATAATACACTATCTGGTCGCCCGCATTCAACCCTTTCGACTCGAGATATTCCTTGAATGGACGAAGCATGCCCGGAACTCCCTGAAAAACCTCTTTCTGTTTCATATCCTGGATCACCTGTCGTGTACCTTGTTCCTGCCCTGTTAATGGGCAGGAATCTTACGGGTGAAAATTGTCACTTATGTGATATTAATGTACAAGATGTATAACTGCCTCAATATGGTAAGGATATTATTCCATCAATCCATAAAATAGGTGAGAATCATGACAAAAAGAGTCCTGGTCTGCTATGCCACCCGGTACGGATCCACAGCCGGCATTGCCCAGATAATTGGAGAAGAACTGGAAAAATCGGGATTCCTGGTAGATGTCATCAATGTTCTGGAAATCGAAGATACCGCCCCATATGACGCCATCGTGATCGGAAGCCCGCTCTACATGGGAAAGTGGCTCGTTGAAGCACGCGATTTTGTCCAGCGGTTCAAACACCCGCTCAACCAGCGCATGGTTTTCGTCTTTACGGTCGGATATAGCTTAAAGGATCTGGCGAGGGAGAATATCAAGAGTGCCGAAGAGGCGCTTGATACCATTCGTTTGGATATCAACCCATCGGATGCCGCCTTTTTTGCCGGAATGGTCAATCCTGATATCATGTCTGTCCAGGATGCAGCGATTACCCGGATGGGGAGAGTGGATGCAGGTGATTTCCGGGATTGGGGCAGGATCCGCGAATGGGCAGCAAAACTCGCAGAAGAACTCCGGTCTAGCCCCTAACCGGGGAGAATGATGGTTTTTCCGGCCACTAGAGATCCGATATGAGGGTTTCGACAAACTGGTCAAGGGCGCGACGGACGCTCTCCCTGTCAAGGGACGAGATATCAAACATCATCTCGTCCCCAAGTTCCTCGTGAACCATGGCCGGGCAGGCCTGTTCCATGTCACACTTGGAGAGCATGACCGCAACAGGTATCTTCTCTTTCTTCAGGCTTTCGTATGTCTTGCGGGTGAATAAATCGATTCCGGTGGTGCAGTCCACGATAATAATTGCGGCGTCCATTCCGCGGCAGATGATCTGGCGCACGAACTCGAACTTCTCCTGGCCCGGGGTGCCGAAGAGATAGACATGCATGTTGCTCTGCACAATCCGTCCAAAATCCAGTGCCACGGTGGTTGTCCCGTCCTCTGTCGGGGCTTCCACGTGACGCGCTTCGGGGTCGACAGCCTGAATGAACGTGGATTTTCCCGCATTGTACGAGCCAAAAACCACAATCTTGAGTTTTCCTGCAGCCATTACCCTGATATTGACGCCAGAAGAGTTTTAGCATTTCGATATTCTTCCAGAAGATGAATGGGTATTCAAACATGATTCTCGAAGATTAAGTATTAGATATATCCGGGTTCAGACTCTTATACTGGAAAACACATGAAAGAGAAAAACTGGACGCTGTTGTTTGCGCTTGCCTTGATCTGTCTCTCTATTATTCTGTATTATTTCCATTTCCTCATCTTCCGCGACCCGCATCACATCTATATCTATGCCCTCGGGGATATCGCATTCATCCCGGTCGAGGTGCTCCTGGTATCACTGGTCATCGATCAGATCCTGGAGTTCCGGGACCGCAGATCCAGGTTCGAGAAACTGAACATGGTCATAGGAATGTTCTTTACCAGGATGGGAACCTGGCTTTTGACGTATCTTTCAGACCAGGATCCAAACCTGGAAGAGATAAAGGGGAATCTCATTGTCACGGACCAGTGGACCACCGAGGAGTTTCAACGGGTCAGAAAGATTCTCCAGCGCTACCCTGCCCGGATCGAGATCGAGAGGGTTGACCTGGCAACTCTCAAGCAATTTTTACACACACATGAAGATTTTCTTGTGCGCATGCTCGAAAACCCCGCGCTGCTGGAACATGAATGTTTCACCAGTCTTCTCCAGGGTGTATTCCATCTTGCAGAAGAGCTCGAAAAGCGGCCAGATCTCGCCGATCTTCCGGAAACCGACCTTACCCACCTCTCCGGCGATATCGAGAGAGTGTATCATGCATTGATCAACGAGTGGCTGGACTACATGCAGCACTTAAAGAAACAGTATCCATATCTCTTCTCCCTGGCGATGCGCACCAATCCGTTCGATGATTCTGCATCCCCGATCATCCGTTAATTTTTCACGAGTTATTTTAAATCTGCAGTACCAAATATCAAGGGAATATACATGGCATCTGCACACCATCCGGCCGGAAAACACGTGGTTCTCGAGACCAACATGGGCAATATCACCATCGAACTGTACGGCGATATGCCGGTTACCGCGGGTAACTTCGAATCTCTTGTCGGGAAAGGCTATTATGACGGTGTAATCTTTCACCGGGTCATCGACGGGTTCATGATCCAGGGGGGCGATCCGACAGGCACCGGCAGGGGTGGACCGGGATACACCATAAAAGATGAGTTCACACCTGGAAACAAAAACGACAGGGGTACCATCTCCATGGCCAACGCCGGCCCGAATACGGGAGGCAGCCAGTTCTTTATCAACCTGGTGAACAACAACTTCCTCGATGACCGCCACCCTGTCTTCGGCAGGGTCATTGATGGGATGGATGTCGTGGACAAAATTGCAAAGACAAAGACCGACCGGGCCGACCGGCCGTTGACAGAGATCCGCATCGAGAAGGCGCGGATCGCGTGAAAGAACGTATATCTCTTTTTTGATCTTTTTCAGGGTGCTCCAATTTTTCAGGTCCGTTTGTCGCTGACCCAAGTCAGGTGAGAAAAAACACCCATAGAGCACGGCATGGATCATGCAAGGCGAATAGACTTCAGGTGGAAAAGGGAGGGCGCCCGGTGCTCCGGTATACCCTGCCCAACGGATGTCGCCTGCGGGGGTCGGGGGGGGCAACCTCCCTGTCAGCATAATTGCAATTTTTTCATCGTACCCAGTCCACCCTGCCCAACGGACATCCAATGATGTAGCCACATATCCATATTCCACCCTAAGAGGCTCCTGGGGGTTCACTGTCGTTCACCCCCGCCGCTGAGGCGTCCCCAAAATGGCGATAGGGACTGTAATGGGGGAGCGAAGATCAACCCCACAGTGCCCCAGTATACCCTGCCCACCTGATGTCGTCTGCGGGGGGTCAGGGGGCAGCAGCCCCCTGTCTGCATGGGGTTCTTTCGCGTATTTCACACAATCCCCAGTATACCCTGCCCACAGGATATTGTCTGCGGAGGTCAGGGGGCAGCAGCCCCCTGTCTGCATAATTGCAATTTTTTCATCGTACCCAGTCCTCCCTGCCAAACGGATATCGCCTGCGGGGGTTCAGGGGGCGACAGCCCCCTGTCTGCAGGGAGTTCTTTCGAGTCCTTCACAATCCCCGTCTTCCCTGGCCAGATGCTATCCTCTTGCAGGGAATTATCATCACGCCCTTTCCGGGCGGTGATCCAGCACCATTCGTGGAGAAGGCAGCAACTACACCATGTATCACGTATCCAAAAGATCACAGGTAGCAAGGAGCCTTGAAAAATCAGCTCCAGGTATCCCTGCACGGTCAAAAAATTGTGTGGATAAAAAATAAAAGATATTATGCGAGGTAATCCGACGGTGTTGGTACCGTTTCCTTGAGACCCTTACGTTTCCTGATACCAAGGACCACATCTTTAGTCATGCTGTTCGGGACAATCTCGAAGCCCGCGAACTCGGTGTTCCACATGGCCCGCCCTTCGGTTGCGGACCTGATATCTCCGGCAAACCCAAACAACTCTGCAACAGGCGCCTTTCCAACTACGGTAATCGTGTCGCCCTCGCTCTGCATATCAAAGACCTGCCCGCGCCTGCCCTGGATCTGGGCAGTCGCATTGCCCATCTGATCGGTGGGAACGGTTATCTGGATCTTCTGCATGGGCTCGAGGAGCGAGTCGCCCGCAAACAGCAGTCCCGCTTTCACTGCAGAACGAACCGCAGGTATGACCTGGGCCGGACCGCGGTGGATGGCATCCTCGTGCAGCTTTACATCCACAAGTCGCAGCTTGACGTTCTGGACGGGCTCGTCTGCAAGCGGCCCTCCGGCCAGCGCCTCGTGTACCCCCTCGAGGATCAGTTCCATGGTCTCGTTTAAGTACTGGATACCCTTTGTCATGTCAAGGAACATGTTCGTGCCGTAGATGTCCTTTATGTTCTTGGCTTCATCCTTCTCCATTCCGGCACCGATGAGGATATCCCTGCGTTCCAGCTGGGTCTGGTTCATCGAGATCTCGCCGTTCTTGATGAGGTTTACGATCTCCTCCGGGAGCGGCTCGAGTTCTATGTAGAACCTGTTGTGCCTGTTTGGCGATTTACCCTCGACTGGTCCTGCTTTCTGGGTGGCAGTCTCCCTGTAGACCACGATTGGTTCTGATGTGAGGATCTCCACACCCTTGTCCCTCTTGATCCTGCCGGTGATAATCTCCAGGTGGAGCTCTCCCATACCGCTGATCAGGTGCTCTCCGGTCTCTTCGTTGATCGTGACCTGGAGTGTCGGGTCCTCCTTTGCAACCTGCCTGAGAACCTCCACGAGCTTGGGGAGGTCCTTCATATTCTTCGCCTCCACGGCAACAGTGACCACCGGCTCGCTGTAATGCTTGAGCGACTCGAAGGGAGTCATGTCCTGCAGGGTGGTCACCGTCGATCCTACGACGGCATCCTTCAGGCCCGTCACAGCGGCGATGTTTCCTGCAGCCAGTTCTTCGACCTCGACCCTTGTCGGGCCCATGAAGATTCCCACCTGCTGGAGACGGTTCACCTTCTTGGCCGTTCCCATCACGTACACCTCGGTGCCACGCTTAACCCTGCCTGAAAAGAGCCTTCCTGTTGAAACCTCTCCTGCATGGGGATCAAACGAGATATCGGTGATCATCAGGGTTGCAGGGCCGTTCGGGTCACAGTTCAACATGGCCTTACCCTCGGGAGACGAGGCATCTCCCTTCCAGATCACTTTTATACGACGCTTCTGTGCTGTAACCGGGTCAGGAAGGTGCTTGACCACCATGTCGAGGACGACTTCGCAGAGCGGGCTTGACTTGGCCAGGGATTTCATGTCTCCGACCTTACATTTCTCGTAGACTTCCTTGAACGAGACACCGCTCTTCTGCATGAAGGGGACCGAGACCGCCCAGTTATAGAGAGCGGACCCGAAGGCCACCGTACCGTTGGTCGCATCGAGACGCCAGCCCTCGTTGTAGGCCTTCTCGTTCATGCCCTTGACCAGCTTGTTGACCTTGTCGATGACTTTACCGAGCCTGATCTGCATCTCCATCTCGTCAACTTTTAATTCGTTGATCAGCCTGTCCACCTTGTTGATGAAGAGGACCGGACGGACACCCTCCTTCAGGGCCTGGCGGAGGACCGTCTCAGTCTGGGGCATGGTTCCTTCCACGGCATCCACGAGCACCACAGCACCATCAACCGCTCTCATTGCCCTCGTCACGTCACCGCCGAAGTCGACGTGGCCAGGGGTGTCGATCATGTTGATCAGGAAGTCGTTGCCTCCGTATTCGTGGACCATCGAGACGTTTGACGAATCGATGGTGATCCCTCTGGCCTGCTCCTCCTCGTCCGAATCCATGAAGAGCTGCCTGCCGGCAAGTTCCTCGCTGATGATCCCTGCACCTGCCAGGAGGTTGTCAGAAAGTGTGGTCTTGCCATGGTCGATATGTGCCACGATCCCGATGTTCCGGATATGCACCGGATCATTCATCAGCTCAGTTACTCTCTCAATTGATTTTTGGCCACGAGCCATAATTCACCATAAAAAAGTTAATTTATCGAGCAGATTTTGCAATTCTCTCGCGTTCTTCTTTCTTGTTCACTGAGTAGGTCTTTACATCCCCTTTGGATGCCGCAATCAGCTCGTCCGCCAGGCATACGGCGACGGGTTTCTTGCTCTTGTGCGCCCCTTTCTTCACCGCATCTGATATGAAAACCAGCGAGGAATTGACCCTGCGTAACGGAGCGGTATCGACCGACTTGGGGACGTTGATCCCACCATATTTCAGCCGGACCGTCTCCTCCCTGGGACCGGTGTTGGCAATCGCCTCAACAAGGACCTGGACGGGATTCTTCTTGGTCTTCTTATGAATTATTTCGAAGGAGTCTCTCACGATCCGGGTTGCCAGCTGCTTATTTCCTGTATTGACCTCGGTCTGCATCAGCCGGTTGATCAGGCGCTCCACTATGAGCATGTTTGCCTTGTTGAATTCCTGTCGGGTAAATTTTCCAGTTGAATGGGGGACGATTACCGGGTTTAAACTGATATAACGGACAAGACCCGGATCGGTTATCTGCACCTCCCCAAGATCCCACCTGTTGAAGAGCAGCCTTTGAGTAACCTCTGTTTCTGCCATTTTCATCACCTGCGTGGCTTCTCCTTGCGCCCGATAACCATTTCGTGGAGAGATACGTTGTTCACCTTCGTCACAACATACCTGACACCAGGGATATCTCCCATCGAACGGCCCAGCCTTCCTCCGATTCCTTCGATCTCCACCTCGTCGTGCTCATCGATGAAGTTGATCGCACCGTCGCCGACTGCAAAGGCCGTCACCTGGCGGCCGTTCTTGATCAGCTGCACGCGGACGCATTTGCGTATGGCCGAGTTGGGCTGTTTCGCTTCAACACCAATCTTTTCCAGTACTATTCCTCGTGCCTGCGGCGCACCTTCCAGCGGGTCTGATTTTACATTTAAGCCACCCTGCCTCCTTACAAAGGACGGGTCGCTCCACCGGAATTTTTTTGCGTCGCGAAGCAGTTTTCTCGCGGCAAATTTACCCTTACCCATGAAATACCCTCATAAATTACATTTCAGTCATTGTGGAGTTGACTCACTGAGATATACATAAACGCGCGTAACGAATTTATACATATTGGAATTCTCCACTTTTGCTTCTATACATAAGACGGCATTGATAATAATATTATATGCCGTTCCATCGTACTCTTACTGATGAAATCCCGGATTTACAAGGACGTCCATTTTGATGCAAGTCATCGACTCCTCCATTACCAGGGAAAATGCGCCAATCTCCACGGTCACCGATGGCGGGCGGAGGTCTGGATGGAAGGAGATGTCAATGAAAATACCATGATACTTATCGATTATAATACCATTAAATCGATCATCGAACGATTCGATCACCAGATCATCCTGAACAGGGACGATCCCATGGTCCCCTGCATCGAGCAGTTCCAGAAAGTCGTAACAACCCCTGGTGATCCCACGAGCGAACTTCTTGCACAGGTAATCCGTGACGATCTTGACCGTGAATGCAGGCACCTGGGAATATCGGCACACACAGTGGCTGTACGGGTATGGGAATCAGATGGATGTTACGCTGAGATAGGAAATGCAGATCTGTGAGATATTCCGGAGTATACAGGGAGAGGGAAAGAGCCAGGGGCGCCCCTGTACATTCATCCGCTTTGCAGGGTGCAATCTCAGGTGCAGCTGGTGCGATACGCCCGGATCCCGGGAGGGGGGCATTGAATGCTCATTAAAAGAGGTGCTGGAGACCGTATGGCGCTGTAAAGGCAGCTATGCCTGCATCACAGGGGGTGAACCGCTCCTCCAGGGAGATGATGTGCGTAATCTTGGGCATGCATTGCAGGAGACAGGGTACATGATAGATATCGAGACAAACGGCACGATCGATTTCCGCCCCTTCCAGCATTTTGCCTCGATCTGCATGGACGTGAAGTGTCCGTCGTCTGGAGAGAAGAGCGACCTCTGTCTCCTCCAATATATTACAGGAGATGACAGCGTGAAATTCGTCGTAAAAAATATTCCCGACTGCCGGTATGCTGCTGATATAATCAGGGAGCATGATATTTCGGGCGAGATATTTGTATCTCCTGTCTACGGCTCGCCTGCAGGAGAGATCGCATCATTCATACTGGAGCATGACCTCCCTGTACGGCTCCAGGTGCAGTTGCACAGGATACTCGGGGTGAGATGATGAAGGCCGTATGTCTCTTATCAGGAGGGATGGATTCCTCGACACTCGCATACTTGGCCCGTGATATGGGGTTTGACCTTTATGCCCTCCATTTCAATTACGGGCAGAGAACAGAGAGCAGAGAGCGGCTTGCAGCAGCGATGATCGCCGGTCTTCTCAACGCAGAGGAATTCCTCGAGGTAGATCTGGAATATCTCTCGCGTATCGGGGCAAGCAGTCTCACCGATCATTCGATGGTTGTCGACAGGTTCGTGGAGGGTGACAGAGTACCAAATACCTATGTCCCGTTCAGGAATGCCAACCTTCTCGCCATTGCAACAAGTTTAGCAGAGGCACGCGGGGCAGAGGCGATCTTCATAGGCGTCCAGTCACAGGATTACAGCGGGTACCCCGACTGCCGCCCTGGTTTCATCGAGGCCTTCCAGAAGGCCGTGGATATGGGAACCAAAGACGATACACGCATCACGATCAGGGCGCCGTTTATCAATATGAACAAGAGCGATATCATCAGGAAAGGCCTGGAACTGGGAGTTCCCTACCAGCATACCTGGTCCTGCTACAGGAATGAAGAACGTGCATGCGGTGAGTGCGGCGCCTGTCATTACCGGAGGGAGGCGTTTTCAAGGCTCGGGCTTCGCGATCCAATCCAATACGAGAAGGAGTAAAAAATGGAAATTTACCATGGAAACAGGCTCATTGTTGAGAAGAAGGCGTATCAGTTGCCAAACGGGAAAGAGGTCGAGAGGATCGTCGTGCGGCCCGGCCATGCCGTCGCTATTCTCCCTATCAGGGGTGACTCGTCCTGTTACCTGTTGAAACAATACCGTTTCGCAATCGGGGAATATATCTACGAAGCCCCTGCAGGAACCCTGAATCCCGGGGAGAGCCCGAGAGATGCAGCGCACCGCGAGCTGATTGAAGAGACGGGGTTCCAGGCGGGTATACTCGTGGAGAGGGGTTTTATCTACACCACACCCGGATTCACCGACGAGAGGATCTACCTCTTCGAGGCACACAACCTCACTCCTTCATGCGAATTTGAAAAGGACGATGACGAGATAATCGAGGTCGTAACGGTGAGCATTCCTGAACTGAGACTCATGACACAAGACGGCCGGATCTCAGATGCAAAGACCATATGTCTCGTCGAACGCTGCACCGGCGATTGAAATGATAAAACCGGCCCTATTCACTCTTCTCTTCCTGATCAGCCTGCTTGTTACTGCCGGATGCGTCCAGGGCCCGCGGGAAGAGGCCCGGTACACTGTCAGCGATTCAGGCGTGCTCTCCCTCTCCTGTGGTGAATGCACCGTATCTGAAGAGGACGTGACGCAGGTTTCGAATATCTCCGTCAGCAGGGTTATCCTGCACACCGGTTCAGGAGATGTCTATGGGCTGCTTGCCGCGCCTGATGACCCGGTTGCAGGATTTGTCCTTGCTCCGGGGGCCGGTGTCAGGAAGGAGATGCATTACAACCGCTCCATAACCTATGCCCGGGCAGGATATGCATTTCTCGTCCTCGACCTCCGGGGCAACGGCGGTGATACGGCAGGGTACCCATTCAGCATCGACAGGGATTTCCAGCGTTTCATGGAGGGGGAATGGCCGCAGTATTATCTTTCCATCTGCGATCTCATCCATGCGGGAGAGTACGTGAAAGAGAGGTACGGGATACCGGTATATGCTGCAGGCTCCAGCAACGGCGGAAGATATGCTGCCATCGCGACGGCACTCGATCCTGCCTTCTCCGGGTATATCGGTGTTTCCACGTCGGGTTTTGGCCTTGCCGGCAACCAGTATTCCGGAGATGCCCGCCTCTTCCTGCTCAGTATCGACCCCGATCTCTATATGGGGATGATCTCACCGAAGAGTTCATGGATATTCCATTCCCGGTCCGATGAGATTCTCCCCTTCGAGGAGGGACGTGAACTGTACAATCTTTCCGGAGAACCGCGCATATTCTATTCATTCACCGGATCCCACGGCCTGTGCGCCGAGGTTGACGAAAAGATCATCGGGGAATGTGCTCAAATTTATGGCGTTCGGAGTTAAATAGGTACAAGCTTTCAATAGCGGAGAATTACGCTCATGACCGAGACAGTGGAGATGGATGATGCGCGAAAGCGCTACGAATTCAAAAAAACCCTTGAAAAACTGGAGGCAAAGGAGGGGAGCGGGACAGAGCTCATAACAATCTACATACCCCCTGACAAGCAGATCCACGATGTGACAGCCCAGCTTCGTGACGAGTTCGGGCAGTGTTCGAATATAAAGAGCAAACAGACGCGTACAAACGTCCAGAGCGCCATCTCCTCGATCCTCTCCCGTCTCCGCTATTACAAGAACCCGCCTCCAAACGGGATGGCCGTCTTCTGCGGCACAATTCAGCTTGGTGGCGATCGCACCAGTCTTGAATGTACCATAATCGAGCCACCTGAACCCCTGAACCTCTACATGTACCGGTGCAGTTCCAACTTCGAGCTCGAACCGCTCCGCGAGATGCTCGAGGAGAAGAATATCTACGGGCTCCTGGTACTTGACCGGAGAGAGGCATACTGGGGATTCCTCCGTGGCAACCGTATCGATCCGGTGGGTGGCGTCACATCCACCGTCCCCGGAAAACAGCGAAAGGGTGGCCAGTCAAGTGTCCGTTTCCAGCGCCTCCGTGAGATCGCCATTAATGAATTCTATACAAAGATCGGAGAGCGGGCAAGTGCAATATTCCTTGCCGAAAAGGATTTTTTTGAACGGTTCAAGGGTGTGCTGATTGGGGGGCCGAGCCCGACCAAGGAAGAGTTCGAGGCTGGCGAGTACCTCCACCACGAGGTGCAGAAGCGTATCACCGGTCTCTTTGATGTGGCGTATACAAACGAGGATGGCCTTGCGGAACTTGTGGATGCAGCAAAGGACGCCCTGAAGGGCATGGAAGTGGTCAGGGAGAAGGAGTTCATGAACCGCTTCTTAAAGGAGCTCGTAAAAGAGGACAGCCTTGCGGCATACGGCGAGGATAGCGTGAGAAAGAACCTCGAACTGGGAGCGGTGGACGTGCTCCTTCTCTCTTCAAGCCTTCGAAAATCCAGGGTCAGTATAAAATGCCAGAACTGCGGACACTCCGAAGAACGCACGATCCAGCTGGAGCCGGGAAAGACGATCGAGGATATCATACCCCATACCTGCCGGAAGTGCACCGCCCCGCTCGTCGTCGACGAGGAGGTGGATATTATCGAGGAACTCACCCGCCTGGCCGATCAGAGCAGCACGAAGGTTGAGATAATCTCGAACGATTTCGAGGAGGGATCGATCCTTTTCTCGGCATTCGGAGGAATAGCAGCAATATTACGGTACAGGACGGGATTCTGATGTTTCTGAAAATTTACAACACAATAACTGAGCAACTCAGGGCCGTAACCGGGCTTTTGGATGTCGGGCTCACGGAAGGCGGCGAACATGCGGACCTCGCCTCGACGGTGGCGTTTTCGCTCGCGAAAACAAGAAAACAGAACCCTGCTCAGATATCCGCGGAACTTGCAGCAACACTCTCCAGCATCCCGGAGCTCGCCACGGTGCAGGTGGAGGCGAAGGGACCGTACATCAATTTCATCCTCGGACCCGGGTATATCGAGGAGACACTGAGAGAAGCGGTCAGACCAGGCTACGGTACACTGCCTGTAAAACCCGGACGGGTCGTCCTGGAACATACCAGCGCCAATCCCAACGGACCGCTCCACGTAGGCCATATACGAAACACCATCATCGGCGACACCCTCGCCAGGTGTCTCAGGAAGGCCGGTCATCGCGTGGAAGTGCAATATTACGTGAACGACATGGGAAGGCAGATCGCCATCGTGTCCTGGGGTTTTTCCCAGCTTGGCATCAGCCAGAATGAGGGTGAGAAAGGAGACCATCACGTTGCCCGGGTCTATATCGCCGCAAACAGGGAGATAAAGAATGATCCTTCAATCGTGGAGGAGATTGACTCCCTCATGCAGGACGTGGAGAGAGGCGATGCAGCGGTCTCGGCCCGTTTCAGGTCGGTCGTCTCCCAGTGTCTTGACGGCTTTAAAGTGACGCTGGAACGGCTGGGCGCCCACCATGACCGGTTCGTCTGGGAGAGTGATTTCATCAGGAACGGCGATACCGAACGTGTACTGGATCGACTCAAGAGGATGGATGAATGCCACACAGACGGGAGAATGTGGCTCGACCTCTCGGAGTTCGGGTTCGAGAAGGAATATGTCCTCCGGCGAAGCGACGGAACATCGGTATACGCGGCCAGGGACCTGGCCTACCACATATGGAAAGGGAGAAACTTCGACCGCATGATCGACGTACTGGGGGCCGACCACAAGCTCATCGGTGCACAGCTGATCGCCACCTTAAAACTCCAGGGGGAGAAGTTCCCTGAAATCGTCTACTTCGAGTTCGTCTCGCTCCCCGAAGGATCGATGAGTACGCGGGCAGGAAAGTTCGTGTCGGCAGACCAGCTCCTCGACGAGGTCACCGCAAAGGCATTCGAAGAGGTCACCGTACGCAGGCCGGAACTCGATGTAGATACCAGGAATGAAATTGCACGGTCGGTCGCGCTTGCTGCTATCCGGTACGACATCGTCAAGATCTCGCCCGAGAAGAACACGGTCTTTGACTGGAAAGAGGCACTGGACTTTGAGCGGCAGAGCGGCCCGTACATCCAGTATGCGCATGCCAGGGCATGCAGTATCCTTGAGAAGGCAGGAGAGTTCGAGGAGGCATATGTCCTGAAACGCGGGAGCGAGATCGCACTGGCAAAGCACCTGGCAAAGTTTCCATATACCATAGAAATGGTGGTACGGGAGACGAAGCCGCACCTGCTTGCGATCTATGCCCGGGAACTCGCCGATCTCTTCAACAGTTTCTACCACTTCGAACCGGTGCTGAAAAGCGAGGGCATTACCAGGAAGAGCAGGCTGACCCTCGTGAAGGCGACGAAAAACACGCTTGGAGAGGCGCTGGAGGGCCTTGGGATCGATGCTCCCGGAACAATGTAAGCCCCTCCTTCGACAGGGGTACCAGTTTGTACGATCGGACGCCTCTGCAGCCGTAAAGCCGTGTCTCTGGTGCAAAAAGGCACTGAAGGACCAGGATATGTGCTACAAACACCAGTTCTATGGAATAGAGAGCCACAGGTGCGTCCAGATGACCCCCACCCTCCGATGCAACCAGCGGTGCCTCTTCTGCTGGAGATCGTTTGAGCACGTCTTTCCTGGTGAGACCGAATGCTCACCACAGGAGATAGTGGATGCGGTTCCCCGGCTCCAGAAGAAAGCCCTCTCCGGGTACAAGGTATCGCCATATGTCAGAGAGGAGCGTTTCCTGGAAGCACTCGATCCGAAGCATGTTGCGATCTCGCTGTCAGGAGAGCCCACGCTCTATTCACGGCTTCCCGAACTGGTGACGCTCTTCAACGAGAAAGGGTACACCACCTTCGTCGTCAGCAACGGCACGCGTCCGTGGGTCCTGGAAGAATGCAGCCCGTTCCAGTTGTATGTCTCGCTGGACGCCCCCGAGAGGGAGACGTATCTGAAGGTCTGTCGTCCCGATGAAGACTACTGGGATTACATCATGCAGAGCCTCTCATTGCTTGGGAAGAAGAGATCTGCTATCAGGATTACGCTCGTAAGGGGTCTGAATGATCATAACCCGGAACTGTACGGGCGCATGATCCAGGACTCGGGTGCGACCTATGTGGAAGTGAAGGGCTATATGTTTCTCGGGTACAGTAGAAAACGTCTGACGAGAGACCGTATGCCACCACATTCCCATGTGAGGTCGTTTGCAGAACAGGTCGCCGCATGTACCGACTATGAGGTTCTGGACGAGAACCAGGCCAGCAGGGTGGTATGTCTGGAGAGAAGAAGATGAGATTTGATACAGATTCATTCAGGAAACGGGCACGGGAGAACTTTGAGCGGGCATGGCACGAGGGTCCGGAGGTCCTCACTCCTCCCGGGCAGGAAGGGCGATACCCCCGCCTCTCCTATTCCAGGGCGCAGGCACACCCGATATACGAGATGGTCAACCGGCTGCGGGAGGCATATCTCATGATCGGTTTTGACGAGACATGTAATCCCATCATTGTCGAGGAGAAGGATGTGTACCGGCAGTTCGGACCAGAAGCCAGCGCTGTTCTTGACCGGGTCTTCTATCTTGGAGGTCTGGATCGCCCGAACCAGGGGATAGGGCGGCCTGAACTGGACGGCATCTCCCGTATAACGGGAAAGGATGTGAGTCCGGAGGAGGAGGCAAGGCTCCGGGAGATCCTCCAGGGATACAAGAAATCCGCAATTGACGGTGACGACCTCATCCACGCAACATCGGAGGCACTCCGCATCGATGACGGCATGACGGTGGAGATCTATGACAAGGTCTTCCAGGCATTCCGGGACCTCGAACCACGATCATCCAGGAACACGCTCCGGAGCCACATGACCAGCGGGTGGTTCCTCACCCTCTCCTCGATCTGGAACAAGAGCCCCCTTCCCCTGCGTCTCTTCTCTGTGGACAGGTGTTTCCGGCGTGAACAGGAGGAAGGGCCGACCCGGCTGATGTGCTATCATTCGGCAAGTTGCATTGTGGCAGGTGAGGATATCTCGGTTGACGAGGGAAAAGCGGTAAGCCAGGCACTCCTATCGGCTTTCGGTTTCACGGACTTCCGGTTCACGCCCGACGAGAAGCGTTCCAAGTACTATATGCCTGACACGCAGACCGAGGTGTATGCCCACCACCCCGTCCATGACTGGGTGGAAGTGGCGACCTTTGGCATGTATTCGCCGTCTGCACTGGCAGAATATGAAATTGGGATCCCTGTCATGAACCTGGGACTGGGGGTTGAGAGACTGGCCATGCTCACCTACAAGTCAGATGATATCCGGCGGCTGACATATCCACAGTTCTATCCGGCACCGCTCTCCGATCTCGAGATCGCACGGGCGATAGGGTTCAGGAAGGAACCGAAAACGGCGGAGGGAAGACTGCTCGCTTCAGTGATCAAAAAGACCGCAACCGCACATGCAGACGAGCCCGGCCCCTGCTCGTTCCTGGCATGGGAAGGGACTATCGCGGAAAACACGGCAAGAGTATTTGTGGAGGAACAGGAATCAAATACGCGCCTCTGCGGACCGGCATGCCAAAACGAGATCTTCGTCCATTCAGGGTCGGTGCTTGGTGTGCCTGACACCGAGAAATGGGCTGCTGTCAGGACAGAAGGGACTCCTGCCGGGATAAGCTACCTTGATGCAGCGGCGGCACTCGGGGCGGCCGTGATCGAGGAGGAAGCCCGGTGCGGGAGAGACGCAACGGTCCAGGTGAAGATGGTCAAGCTGCCGAGCGACATCAACCTGCGAATCGAGGAGTATGCCATGCGGGCAATCACCGACAGGAAGAAGAAGGTGGATGTCAGGGGGCCGGTATTTCTCCGGATGCGTTCCGAGATCGGGTGAAATAAAGGCCTCCTCGCTGTTTTGTGTGAGGAGACTGAATCGAATTGTTATCTACATATCAATTCAATCACCCACAACCACCGCCGGGGCGTCCTCACATAACTCATACCCAATTGCTCAA
>LKUF01000121.1 GCA_001412335.1 Methanolinea sp. SDB | reverse complement strand
AGCGAAGAGCCAAATATCTCCATGACCAAAATCCACGGTCTCATTCACGGTGAAGATAGCCCGGTAAATAACCCGGGGAATTCTCTCTCAAGAGAATAGCAAGCACTATTGACAATGGCACAGCCGGTTTTCAAAAAAAATTAGAGCCTGATAAGGCTCATTCCGGTGATCCCGGCGGCAAGCAGTTCTATCCCGAGCAGGAAGAGCTGCAGGGAGATGAGAATGAAGATGAGTGCAATGCCAAATCCAGGATACAGGAGGATCGCAAAGGATACGATGATTGCGAATATCCCGACGATGATGGCCAGGTATTTCATCCAGGTTCCATCTTCTTTTGCAGTGCCTGCAAGCGCCAGCCGGTCAAAGCCCAGGAAGAGGAGGGAGAAGGCGAAGAAGAACGCCATGGTGACCGCACCGACCAGCGGGTACGCGAGCGCATAGAATCCTATGAGCACTGCCAGGATACCGACGATGATCAGGAGTATCCGGATGCCGGTCGTCAGGTTCTTTGCCGCAAAACCGGTAATGAACCGGGATATCCCGAGGATCACCAGCACGATCCCGAAGATGAAGATGATGGTGAGTTCCGCGATGCCGGGGTAGACCCAGACATAGAACGCGGTGAAGATGAGGATAAGGCCGACAATGACCTCGAGGGCCCTCAGCCAGCCCGGAGACCTGCCGATCAACGGTGTGGCAGGTGCAGAGACAGTTTCTTCAGACATAGGTTATCGGAATCCATATGTGCTCTTTTAGGTAATGACTTTATCTTACATTTCACAGAATTTCCATAGTATCATGGATTTTCCTGGCCACTCAATCGCCATCTCCGAAGAGTGCGGAGCCCTGGCCCGATATCAGTCCCGTCCTGGCATCCTCTATCCACTGCTTCATGGTCTGGTAATGACCCTCGCACAAGAAAGTCTCTCCCCGGGCATCCTCCCAGGCAATCGGTTCCGTGCACCCCCGGAAGATACACTGCCCGGGTTTGTCCCCCTCTATCCTCTGATAATGTTCGATGGCGGGAATGAACGATATCGTGGTATATTTTTCGATCAGGCTTTTTAAATGAGAGAGTGGGTCATCCATGAGAGGTACTGTACAGGGATATCCGAATAACTATTATGCCGGATACTCAAGGGAAAATGGTCTGCCTGATTACCAGCCTCACTCATGTATAGAAACTCAGGATAACTCATGTATCGGATATTCAGCCTAACCCGGGGATAAGGTATTCAGGA
>LKUF01000120.1 GCA_001412335.1 Methanolinea sp. SDB | reverse complement strand
CAGCCTGAAGGCCGGCTGCGAACAGGAACACGGCCAGCCCGGCTATTGCAAGCGGAACAGTATACTTCCTGACCACGACACCTATCTCATCGCCGGTTGCCCGGTGGACGAGCCAGAAATAGGGGTCTGTCACATATGATATGACACAGGTTCCGGCGGCGATCATGAGAATGAGGAGGAACGGATGAATAAGCACAATTGCACCGGTACCGGCGATTATCTCCCCGGTTATGACCGCAGTCACCACCCGCGAACCCTGCGCAGTCTGGATGATCGCCGCAACAACGAACGGGACACATAGGATCGGTAAGAAGTCTCCAACAGCGGACATGAGCCCTGCCGCAAAACCACCCTTGACGATTACGTATCCAAGCGCTCCCGCACCGCATATGTCAAAAATTATGACTCCTCCGTGTTTTACTCCCTCTGCCATCGCTTCGACCCGGATCGCGGGTGTGGCAAGGATCACCGCACATGCCGCTCCTGCAAGCATGATAAACTGGATGAGCGCCGAACTGGAGAGCCCCAAAAGAATTCCCGCGGGAATGGAAAGCAGGATGACAATGAACGGCAGCCAGGCCTTCAGATGGATTTTTCGGGGTTCCCGTTCCCCTCGTTCGCCGGAACGGGTATCTTCCGGTATACTCCCCCTGAGGACAGTGAATGCAATGATTACTCCGCCAAGGATAACGAGCGAGACAGGCAGCGCAAGTGCATCGTACCACAGAGGCGAAATTCCAGGAGAAAATGATGAGAAGAGCGGAATGGTTACGGGTGTCGGGTACAGGAAAGCAAACGATGAGAGTGTTCCGAGCGCAGTGATGTAGACCAGGTCCTTCCTGAGTCGCTCATTTTCGGAAAGGTGGGATGCAAATGGCGCAAGCATCAGAAAAGCGGTTATGCAGCATGCTACCGGGACCGCAAGCAGATATCCTCCTGCTCCGGCAATAGAGAAAGGATTTTGGATCCACCTTCGCAAATCATTCACAATAATCCCGATTAAATCCTCTTTCACAAGCATCCGGGCAATCACCGAGCCGGAGAGAATTATGATTCCAAATATCCCAAACGTCCTTCCCAGGCCGTCAATGACAGCATTGATTATCGTGTCGGGATCCATCCCGGCAAGCAGACCGAATGCCAGTGCGCCACCGATAAGTGTGAAGAAAGGGATTATCCTGTATTTGAGGCTGATTACAGTTATAAGGGCCAAACATACTACAAAGGCCAGAAGGGGATCAAGCATGCTGTTTCCTGTATTCTCCCGGTTTTTCACCGCTTAATGACAAAACCGCTAAATTCCTGGCGGGCAGTCTCCCAGGTTACGCTCAGACCATCTACCTGTATGTAGGGATCACCAGCTGCACGCATGGCCTCGACAAGGTCCCGAAGATTTTTCTCTTCTCCTTCCGCAACCACGCTCACCGTCCCGTCCGGGTTATTCTTCACATAGCCCGATATGCCACGATCAACTGCACAGTCCGTGACATAATACCGGTACCCTACCCCCTGCACACGGCCCGTCACCGTAACAGAGATCCTTTCTGCCATACAGATTGTGGAAACCTACAGATATTTATGGGCATTCACTGCTGACAGTCGAGACGTTCAGGCATAATGGCCGGGTTCGTTTTCACCGGAATGAGAACCATCGTCTATTTAAAGAGAGACCAGTCCAAATTATCACGCATCCATGCTTTCCATTCTGCCCGGACCTTCACTGGATATCGAAGGGAGCCTTCCCTCACTGGCAGCCGAGTACGGGGCACTGATATACCTTCTCATCTTCCTGATCATCCTGGTAGAGACCGGGATAGTGGTTGCCCCGATCACGGGGAACTCTCTTCTTTTTCTTGGAGGGGTCCTCGCTGCGGAAGGTGGGCTCGATATAGGGTGGTTGATAGCAGTCTCTGCATGGGCGGCATTTCTCGGGTATGCTATAAGCTACTGGACTGGGAAATACATGGGAACGAAGGTCTTTCGAAGACGCTTCAGTCATGTTTTTACTGAGGAAAAAGTAACCAGGACAAACAGATTTTTTCATCGTTACGGGGCAACGACGATCGTGATGGCCAGGTTTGTTCCCATGGTAAGGAAATTTGCACCTTTTCTTGCCGGGACCGGGTCCATGGACTATGGGAAGTTCACCCTCTACAACTTCATCGGGGCCCTCGCCTGGACCGGTATGCTGGCATTTGGCGGATTTCTGGCAGGCCAACTTGCTATCATCCAGGAATACCTGGGGCTCATCACCGTCATTGTCATCATCTTTACCCTGGGATCTATTGTACTTACCATCATCCTATTTGCAAGGGAGCTGTTGTCAGAAA
>LKUF01000119.1 GCA_001412335.1 Methanolinea sp. SDB | reverse complement strand
ACGAGATCGGATATCATCTCGCAGGCGATAACAAGGGGTTAATCCTCTACTCATTTTTCCAGGACCTGCACACCTTACACCCGAAGAGGGCGGCCGTCTTCAGTAAAAACGGGACGAATTGAATGTCTCGGAGAATGATTGAAAGGTATAATCGACGTGAACAACATCATTATTTTATAACTGGTAAAACATTGCCACTAACAGTATGAGTGAGCAGGCTGTGCACGGACCTTATAGGTCTTTGTGTTTGATAGCTTCGATATTCACTTCCTTTCTTTCGATATCAATGGTATAGAGAATCCTGAATTTCCGTTCATAATAGATCTCCCATAATCCATGAAGAGACCCCCTCAGGGGCTTCCCATGAATGTCAGGATTTTCGGACAATTCTCTGATTTTCTGGGCGAATCGTCTCTGGATCTCCTTAGCCTTCCAATAGATCTTGCCAATGTTTTAATCACCATGTTGTTTATTAGCCGGTTCGTAAGGTTCTCTATCTCTGGCTCCTCGCCTGAGCAAGATTACAGACTCAAAGATCACATGAACAATCATGTTAATCGGTGCGATGAATTTCATTTACAATGATTAATATTCATCGAACTGGCAGGTTAAAATGTCTAAATTTGAAGTTCAAGTGAGAAGAGAAAGTATTTCTTCCATCGGTTGTAAAAGAGATTTCAGGCGGGGGGCTCACCGTGTCCTCAACAGATCGATAAACCTACCGCTGCCCGAAGGCAAGGAATGATTCGCTTTCTCATGTTAAAGGCTTTTTGTTCCTTGCCTCTGGAATCCAAGAAAATGGAGGAAAGAAACATGAAAAAGAAAGTAAAGACCGGTATTCTGTCCGTGCTCCTGGCCATGGTGCTGGTGGGCGGGACAGTGATACCGGGAGTACTGGCAGCTCCTGTTGTTGCGCAACCGCAGCAAATAGCGGCAGCAGGATATGACCTGGAGATCCAATCGATCTTCGATTCTGCAGCCGATTATGAGAAGTATCCACAAATGGAAGATCCGCAGGAAGAAGTTCAATTCCTTGAATCATATGTCAGTCCTGCCCAGAAAGCTATCAATGCCATGAAAGCAAGACAGTATTCCGATGAACAGATCACATCCGTCTTGAATGAACATGGGTATGGCTGGGATCCGAAAACCGGTTCCTGCTGGAAAGGACGAGCCCCGACACCTGAAGAACAGAAGGATATCAACTACATCCGTGGCCCCAATTACTCCCCGTTTACACAGATTAATGAGTCCTTTTCAGAAACCGAAAAAGATGGAACGAGGGACAGCGCTGCCGGAGCGACCATGAACCTGGTTGATGAAAATACATATTTCGGTATTAACCTCTATATGTGCCCAGGGGATATGGCGATAAGTTCGACAGGGACTTTCCAGCATGTCGTCACAACCCATGTAGGAAAAAGGAAACCGTCTGGCGCCGACGACTGGACCGAGGCAGGGGTCGCACGATCGATGAACGATCCGACACGACAGTATTTCACCTACGATAACGATGAAGGCGGATGGCAGTTTCATGGTACTGCAAGCTCATCGGCAAGCAAGAATTATAAGATATACATAACCAGCACCTATGAATCTGCAGGATATGTCTATCATATTTGGATTGACGGAAGCTGGAAACGAAGCGGTCACCTATACTACCGGCAGACCAAGTATAACTGTGCCAATGAAATATGGGCTCTGGGGAGTAATCCCTTCTCCCACGATGCAACAAGTAGCGATTTCCAGAATATCTATCTGTACAAGACTACCGGATACCAATGGTGGGGAAATTATCCGGCAACGCAGACCTACTGGTCGCCTGATAATCCGCCTTATGAGACCCACTATATGTACGGCAGCTCATGGAGATGGTTAACCTGGGCATGAAGAGACAATCATTCCCACTCCTTTTTTGCCTTGTATTATTTATTATCATCATTCCGGGTTGCACAGACACCAGGGAAAGCGATTCTTGTTTCTGCAACTGTCCGGATGATAATGCGACAGCGATTGGGCTCGCATTGACGAACTCCTCGGTCCTTCCCTATCTTGGGTCTCCTTACACTATTGCGGGAATTAATCCCCGTGCAGAAACCACGCTTCTTAAAAACGGGAATTATGTGACGATCAAGACGACTGATGTGACAATCGACACGATCAACGACACGGTACATGTACACGTCGATATTCCTAACTGTACGGTCGTTTCCGTCTGGGCACAGCCAAAGAGGTTTATTCCGGTCCCAGCAAGTCGATAGATGAAAATGAAAGCCGGAATGGTGAAATATCCGCTGGTGCTGACATCTGCAATTTTTTTCTGGATGCCAGTTACCTATGCATTGTTGCTGGTATTCCCATATAGCGGTCCGTTTCTTTTGACCGCAATCTTGATCACGATGTGCACCCTTTCAATCGCAGGTACTCTGCTTATACTCTTAGGGAGATTCACAAAACCGCTACAAAGGTATTTCATCTTCCCACTCATTTTGGACCTTCTCGCCATTCTCATGTTCGGGGTGTTCCTTTTCCGTATCGGAGGATCGATCTCGCGTGGTATTCCAGGGTCAGGTTGGATTGGTTTGGCAGCTGGGATTTTACTCCTCGCACCCTGTTCCATAGCGTTGTTCTATTCCACCCCGGCAGCCAGTCGGGCCCGGTCTGTATCTATCGCGCTCACTGCAATAATGTGCATTCCCGCCGCGACTGCCTTGGTTATTTTGATACAAGACTTCCTACACAACACGTTCGACTCGGCACTCGGGCTGATGGCGGTATATTGGATCGTATGCATGCCCATTATCGGGATATGTTACCTCGCCATGGCATGGTATGCAAATGATAGTTGACAGGCTTCGGAAACACCGAGCAATTGCATCTCCGTGATTCTTGATATCTTCTGACAATATATGTAAAGTGGGAAGGTCGGACCGATGAAGTGGAAGGCATCAGGCCACTCCTACGAGAAGAGAGGATATTCTGGGTCCCTCTAGTTGAATCATTGTGAATGATGCTTCTGATTTTGATGTGGGCGCTACTTTTCCTTGAATATCTTACCCTTTCTCGGGACAAAGAGCCTTATTTTAAGAAAGAGTTTTCGATTTTCAAAAAGATCACCTCGGAACCTGCAGGAGCGAAGGGACCTGCCGAAGGACAGTAGGCTGCTGCTTGATACCGCCCCTATTCATGAGATATTCCATCAGCTTGGTCGTGCCTGAGAACGAAGTCTTGGATGTGAAGACCGGCCACGAGAAGACCCTAATCGAGCGGCAGATCGAGGCCACCGACAGGCAGATCGATGCTCTGGTTTATGAGTTGTATGGACTGACAGAGGAGGAAATCGGGATTGTGGGGGGATGGTGAGGAATGGCAAGCGATGTAGAAACGCGTATGAATCGGGGTATCACACCCGAACCATGAAAATTGTCTAAGACAGTACTTTTTTGTGGGCAGCAAAGACTGAGAGGATTTTAGGATTTAATCCTGCTGTAGAAAGTAGTCCTTCCTGTACACCCGGATGCGTCGAATGAACGCGGATAGGAAATTACCGGTGTAGAGGAATCAGCTGCCCATAGGATCAATATGTCAAAAGAGAGAAGAAAAGTTTGTGGGATAGATGTTCATAAGTCGTTTCTTGTAGCAACGATCCTGAATCGTGACGGGAAGCATGAAACAAGGAAGTATCAACAGGACGTCGAATCGCTGCTTGAATTACGGAAATGGATTCAGATTGAACAATGTGATTCGGTGGCATTCGAATCGACTGGCGATTACTGGAGAACCCTCTATCTCGTTTTAGAGAACGTGGTACCGGTTACTGTCGCAAATGCGCATCATATCAAACATGTCCCAGGAAAGAAGACGGATATCACAGATTCCCGATGGATCGCGCAGTTGGAACTGAACGATCTCATCGAACCTTCACGGATCTTTTCCGGAGCTGATTATGATCTCCGGTCCCTGACCCGGAGCAGAGAATTGCTTGTCCAGAACCGGACCGAACTGAAGAACAAAATTCATCACCTTCTTGACGCAGCAGGTATCCGCTTGTCATCTGTATTCACCGATATGTTCGGGAAATCCGGATCGATCGTCCTCAAAGGAATCCTAAATAACCAACCCTTTGAGGAGATCCTCGAATCTCTTCCCAAGAAGATGAAGGGGAGGGCAGAGGCTATTTCTGCGATATTACCTGCTACAATTCCTCAGACCACCCTCATACTTCTCCAGTCTTACGTAAAGCTTGTGGACGATTTAACTGTAGAGATCAAACTCATTGAAGGGAGGATTCGGGAAGCGTTGGCGGTGAAGTCACGGGAGCTTCAGATACTGACGTCAGTCCCAGGTATCGGGTTTATCGGGGCTTCCACACTTATCGCTGAGATTGGGAATGTTCGCGATTTTGAAAATGCCGATAAACTTGCGAAATGGGCAGGTCTTACTCCCGCCGTGTACCAATCTGCAAACGTTACAAGAATGGGCTCAATTACCAAACAGGGATCTCGACATATCAGATGGATCCTCGTCGAAATCGCTCATGTTGCTATCCGATCGCCGGGCAGGATTAGATCTTTCTTTGAACGATTGTTACCTAAAAAAGGATTCAAGAAAGCTATCGTCGCTGTTGCGCGTAAAATGTTACGAATAGCATGGCATCTCCTTATTCATGACGAGTTATTTGTTGATGATTACCCCCGTTCTAAAAGCGTCAAGTTCCCAAAATTGCCAAAAAAAATTCAATCATTCGGTATCGGCAGGATTGTCGAGTTGTTGTCAAAGGCTTCTGAAGTGATTATCAAAGATTCAAGTCAGGATCTTCTTCGGCTTGACTTGGGGGATTGACCCCTCATATTCAATTTTCATAGGAAATCCCCAATAAGGATGATAAGAACAAAAGAAATCAATCGTGAGAGATTAT
>LKUF01000118.1 GCA_001412335.1 Methanolinea sp. SDB | reverse complement strand
CTTCTCCGGACCTTGTCCGGGTCTTTGCCGATTCCGATTCCGATTGCAGTCATTTGCAGGATCCGTCGTCAGAAAAGAGCCTCATGATTCCGTTTCGGGTAAAATCAAAGACCGATGCGTTGTCGCCGTTGTACGACACCCTCAGTTCGCGGGAAGAATCCACCGTCCCGATAACCTTCGCAGTCATTCCCACATCCGAAAACCGTTTTACGATCTCGCTCACGTTCTCGTCCCTGGCCGTGAGAACAAAACCCATGCCAGGATAGATACGCACCCACTGTTCAAATGTCATGTTGTTGGCACGGAGGTTCGGCCGGGGAATTGCATCAAGGTCGATATCAGCTCCTTTCCCGCTCACCTCAAGGAGCATCCCGAGCGTGCCGATAACTCCGGGGTTGCTGATGTCCTTGCCGGCAGTGACAAGTGCATCCGTTGCAAGCGACTCCAGCGTCCGTATCTGTGCCCTCACATACTCGGGGGACTTCATCGTGACCGAGTCCCAGTTGAGGATGCACGAGGGATGTACTCTCCCGGTTGTATCCACCGCGACAATGATCCTGTCGCCCACTTCTGCAGTGTGGGAATAGATGACCGCACCTTTCCTGGCGACACCCAGTATCGCCACATCGATGACACTATACGGCGTATCGGGATGGAGATGCCCTCCGACGATCGGTACGCCGAACTGGAGCGATGCATCATGCATCCCGGCGATGCACTGCTTCTGTATTGCCGAATTGGCGATGGAGAATACATCCACCATCGCAAGGGGTCTTCCCCCCATGGCGGCAATGTCATGAATATTTACAAGGACTGAACAATAACCGGCCCAGTAGGGATCCGCTTCCATCAGCCTGCTCCAGATACCATCGGCCGCGAGCAGGAGGACTTCGTCCCCGTGATCGATAACCGCAGCATCTTCCCCGAAAGAG
Source organism: Methanolinea sp. SDB (assembly GCA_001412335.1). GTDB lineage: Archaea > Halobacteriota > Methanomicrobia > Methanomicrobiales > Methanospirillaceae > SD8. The sequence continues at coordinate 810 of LKUF01000118.1, read as the reverse complement.
GCGATGATATCGGGGGAATCTATCCGGATGGCCTTCACCATCTCACCGATGGCGTGTTTCCTGACGACTCCTTCATACTCCCGTACTACCGTTGCGATCTCTGCGGTAGAACAGCGGTTTCTTTCAATAGCACTCATGTAAATGGTTCTCTTAACTATGAATAGACCATCATCAGAGATAATTTATTTGATATACGGTCGTACCTGTTGGCATGGACTGGGCGGAGAAATACAGGCCCCGCCGCCTTGAAGATCTGGTCGGAAACAGCGCAGCAATACGGCAGATGGTGGAGTGGGCGCAGTCCTGGAAAAGCGATAAAAAGCCGCTTATCCTGTACGGAAAGCCCGGCACCGGGAAGACTTCAAGCGCACACGCGCTGGCAAACGAGATGAAATGGGATATAATCGAGCTCAATGCCAGTGATCAGCGGACGAAAGGAGTCATCGAGAAGGTGGCAGGGAGCAGCAGTATGACCGGTAGCCTCTCCGGGGCTGCCCAAAAACTCATCCTGCTCGACGAGGCGGACAACCTGCAGGGGACGGCCGACAGGGGTGGTGCCAGGGCAATCATCGACGTCATAAAAAAAGCCCGCCAGCCCATCATACTGGTTGCAAACGACCTTTACGGGCTGTCGTCGGAACTGCGGTCACGCTGCGATACGGTCCAGTTCAGGGCGCTCCCTGCACGGTCGATCGTTCCCAGGCTCCGCTACATCTGTTCGGCAGAAGGGATCGATTGCGACGAGACCGCATTGAGAGAGCTTGCCGAATCTGCCGGGGGAGACATACGGGCGGCGGTCAACATGCTCTA
>LKUF01000117.1 GCA_001412335.1 Methanolinea sp. SDB | reverse complement strand
GCCTCCTGGAATCCAGAAATATTGGAGGAAAGACAATGAAAAGAAAAAGAATAAGCAGGCCATTCACAGCGTTCTTGGCACTCGTGCTGCTGAGCACTTTAATATTATCGGTAGCGAGCGCAGAACCACTGATTATGCGTTTGTCGCCAGATGAAGGTGCCAGGATATCCGGAGCAGATGTTGAAAAAGACATTGGTGTTGGAGGTATGCAGATATCCAAGACATATTCCGGGAATGGAGATATTGAATTTGAATGTCCATTTGAAGACGCAGATGCAAGATTAGTTGACAATTCGCCTCTTGAAGAAAAAATTACAGAAATACATGAAAATCTTTTGAAAATTAGTGATCCTTCTTCAGAACTTGATGAGATTAAATTCTGGTATGGTGAAGGAATTGCACTTCGGATAGGCAATATAATATCCTATTCATCGACTCAATATACAGAACCATCGACTGACTGGGATATGCAACTTCAGACAGGTCTGCAGAAAAAGGTCGGAGTAAATTGGAATCTTGTCACATACAAACCGGCAATTCGTGCTACAACAGATGAATTATCCCAATCAGGTATCTATTCTGCTTCAGCAGGTACCTATCGAACTGTCGGTTGTCATAAGGTCTGGTTTGATGGAGAATTGGTTATCCATATAGACAGCTATTCGGGAGAACTGACGATATATTAATCCTATTGAAGATGGTCGAAATGCAGCCAAATAAAATCAAAATCACATCTCTGGGGATTTGTATGACAATTCTTGTTATTAGCGCCATGATTCCCGGTGTGGCCGCCTCAGAAGAACATTATTCAGGGACAGGCTGGACACTCATACTCTACGAAGATCCCATCATCAACCCCCAGACAGGTAATCCCTACGAATCCATGGGGGATTTCTACCAGGCCACAAACCCTGCCTACTGGGAATCTCTCTCGATGATCGATCAAAATCGGTTGAGCAGGGAACCTGCAGTGCTTCCGGGACTGACTCTTGCAATCAGCAGGACAGAAGAGCAACAGGCCATGGCAATGGATCTGGCAGGGCAGACAATGACCAAGGCCGAATATTATGCACATGTCTTTCCCGATCTCTTTGCTCTGGTGCCTGAATGGCAGAAGGAGATATGGGAGAATACCAGGGGGATTGTGAACTCAAATGGAATCCTCGACTCTCCTGGACACTATACATACAGGGAGATTGTAATCTCGGATGACGGAGAGGTTATCAGCGGTGGAATGACAGAGGAGGAATTGTTCATCGCAGATCTTGATTGCCCGTTCAATATCGATAGCGATATTCCCGATTCATCCACCTCCGTCCCGGAGTCTCTTTCCATCGATGGAACGGATGTTTTTTCCCGGATCAAAATCGAAGAGCTGAATTTGATGACAGATGATTCGCCTTTGTCTTCCGGCTTTCTCACCGGCCGATATAGCAGGACAAACCTGCCCGTAAAGGTTAACTCAGGATTCCTGTTGGAGGACCGGGGAAGTGGATATCCTGAAACGACTTCGAGTTCTGCTGAAAGCACCAAACCGACGGATATAATAGCCGTTCGGCAGGACTGGGAGATGCGTGTATCACAGTTCACTACCGGAGAAACTTCAACATCGACGGCTGAATCTATCGCCCAGGCAGTGCAGAGCTCTTCCACGAGATCGGAGATCATCGCACAGGCGATAACGGGAAGATAGATCTCTCCTTTTTTATCGTCACCTTCAATAACAATTGGACCCATCATCGAACCGTGCGGTTCCATTGGTCAACTTTTCGCACAGAAAA
>LKUF01000116.1 GCA_001412335.1 Methanolinea sp. SDB | reverse complement strand
ATGGGACACCGTTCGGTTCCCGGTCGACGGGGGTTGTTCTCGTCCGGCTCGAGGCATCCGTCGCAGTACACGTCCCCGGGTAACAGGTCATACGAATAGCATCCACTTCCCTGCCGGTGCGTTCATCCCCTTTCATAGTGGCCCTGGGATCCCGATACATCACTCTTGATCAACACTCAAGATTAAATTCTCTGAAACGTATGTTGAATCGATGGAATACACGTTGCCACCGATCGAACGTCAGAAAAAACTGGCTGTGTTAATTGATGCGGATAATGCGCAGGCAAGTATCATTAAAAATCTGCTTGACGAAGTAGCCAAATATGGCGTGGCGTCGGTGAAGAGAATCTACGGCAACTGGACTACGCCTCATCTGCAGGGATGGAAAGACGTCCTCCTCTCAAATTCAATCATCCCTATCCAGCAGTTCAACTACACGACGAAAAAAAATGCGACAGACAGTGCAATGATTATAGACGCGATGGACCTGCTCCACGCGGGAAATCTGGATGGCTTCTGTCTGGTGTCAAGTGACAGCGATTTCACCCGTCTTGCCTCGCGAATCAGGGAATCCGGCCTGATAGTATATGGATTTGGGGAGGAGAAGACACCAATGGCATTCGTTGATGCCTGTGACAAATTCATATATACGGAAATCCTGCGGCCAACCGAACCTGTTGGGACTGCCGCTCCTGTTAACAAGGAAGTTTCTGTTTTCAAAGACGTGAAAAATGATCAAAAATTCCTCAAATTATTAAAAAACAGTGTCGAGGATTCATCGGATGAACAAGGCTGGGCCGAACTCGGGCTGGTCGGGCAGAACATCCAAAAGAAAAGCCCTGAATTTGACTCACGAAATTATGGATTTAAAAAATTCTTCGACCTCATACGCTCTCTGAACCTGTTTGAGATAGACGAACGACAATCAAAGGATCAGGCGGGAAAAATCATTTATATCCGGGAACGGTTGAAACAAAAAAGAAAACAGGGTTAATGCGGTGTCACGCTCATCAACTCAATGACCCTGCTCTTCTAAACCCGTTTTTCCCGCGGCTCCGGTCTTTCCTCCTATGTGATTCCGTGAGTCTAGAGCCCACCCCGTTCACTATAACCTCAAGTCCTTCACACAGCTTACGCTGTCCCCGAGATCACTCATGTAGATCGCCCTCGGCAATATCGTATACAGGGTATCCTCGATGTAGAGCGACCGTTTCGCCTGTGCCCGGTCTCCTGAATGCTCGTCGTAGTGTTTCACCCTGCCCCTGAGCGAGAATCCCCGGTCAGGGTCGACCGAGAAGACGTATGCACCGCCCTAGACGTTTCTCCAAAGGATGTTATATCCCATGACCGCCGATTCCTCATATGTGCCCGGGGCCAGGTGCAGTATCAGAATCACGGGTATACACGATAAAAAGAGTATACAATGGAGAATTGTCATACGGCGTCTCTTCAAGGATACCGGTGGCAAACAGGACTGCTGTAATAACAATGACTGCCGCACAGAAAAAAAATCAGCGTGAGGACTTCATCTCTTTATCTTTTCCATGATATTTTGAAACCGCCCGTTGCTGATCGGATGGTTGCTGATGACCCGCCCCTCGTACACAATACAGAAGGTCCCGAACGCACACGGTGAATCCTGGACGGATTCCGCATCTTCCAACTCAATCAACCGGGGGGAAAGCCCGTACTTTTCCCGAGCGGTCTCCATGATCTCCCTGACATTCTTCTCGGAGTAGGGGCACTGGGGCGAACGGAATATGGTCAGCCCTTCCGGATACCGATCCCGGTTCACGCGTATCGAGGATCTGAACCGTGGATCTTTTGCATCCGGATCGAATTTCAGGGCCAGCAGCTCGAAGTCCGGCTCTTCCTTGTCGACCGGAACAAATCCCTTCTTTATGAAGATGTCCCTGTTTGCCATGAAGGGGCCTTTCCTCGTCACGACGGCCACACCCTTCATACGGGCTTCCTTCGCGTCTTCTATGCAGGCATCGATCATGGCGGACGCATATCCTTTTCCCTTGAACTCATTCCTGAACCCCACAAAGATGCACTGGATGAACATGTACCCGTCCGCCACCACGGGGCGGTGGGCATACTCTCCGGGCATGTATTCGAGCATTCCCTGGTATCCGCCTGTTTCTGAAACGAGCGCCTTTATTCTCAGGCCTTTTTGGTAGTACTCTTTGAACCACTGGATCTTTCGTCTCAGTTCCACGTGTTTCTGCACGTCTTTATAGCCACAGACTCCGTAATCCTCGATGTTTTCCGGGGTGAGATCGATGATTTTTATATCTTCCATTGAAAAGTGGGTGTGGTTTGACTCCACAAAAACCTTTTATCAGACATAGAAGAGCGAGAGCCTGCATTATGTTCACAAAAAGTGAACAAGCATTACATAGTGAACATAGCACAAGGAAATTCAGAGTTGCCAACATTAAAAAAAGAAGAGTCTCCCTCTCACTACAACCTCACGTCATTGACATACCGGACACCGTCAGCGAGATCGCTCATGTAGATGGCGCTCCCTGATATGGTATACAGGGTATCCTCGATGTAGAGTGCACGCATCACCTGTGCCTGGTTCGGGGATTGCTCGTCGTAGTGTTTCACCTTGCCCCTGAGCGAGAAGCCCTGGTCCGGATTAACCGAGAATACATATGCACCGCCCCAGGCGTTTCTCCAAAGGAAATTAGACGTCCTTATCGACGATTCCTCGTAGGTGCCGGTCAGGTGCAGGGGCAGGACGAGGATGTCCTTCTCTTTATCAAAGAGGAACGCCTTCTGGTCGTTCAGCACTTCCGAGGTGCTCCCGGCCTCGCCGAGTTCAACGCTGTCGACCAGGCCCGGATTTTCGATATCCGATACATCGAAGAGCGAGAGCTTGACCGATCCCCATGACGCGGTCTTTCCCACGCCGATGATGTGCGAGGAATCGTACGGGTGCAGGTAGTCCGAATAGCCCGGGAGCTTGAGCATCCCGGCCAGGACCGGCTGTGCAGGATTTGAGAGATCGATCACGAAGAACGGGTCGGTCTCGCGGAACGTGACCATGTAGAGCCGATCGCCCATGAATCGGGTGGCATAGATCCGTTCGTCAGGGGCGATCCCGGTGACAGCCCCGAGCGGATCGAGTCGGCTGTCGAGTACGGTGACGGTGCTGGATTGTGTCATGCCCCTGCTTCCGGATTCGGTGACGGTCGTCGCGAGCCTGAGGTTGCCTCCGAACTCGTCCATCGCGTACTGGTTGAGGAGCGTGCCTGCGACCTCGCCCGCGGAATCGAACCGGATGGCTCCGTCATTCAGCGCAAACGAGTAGATCGCGGTCCGGTCGGTTGCGCTCCCGCTGACAACCCGGCCCTCTGTGTCGACATGCCGAAGTGGCGGTTCCTCGCTCATGAAGCGGACGCCGATATACAGGTGTGTCGGCGAGGCATAGATGGTACTGGCCGTTCCGACAAGGAACGTCCTGGCCCTCACGGGGGCATCGGACCCGAGGCTCACCGACCCGATCGTGGTGAAGGCAAACGCCCTGTCCCTCCCTTCGACGGAGTAGGCAACAGGGGTGAACGTGCCCCCCTCTCCGTCACGGATCCCGGGGAACGCGATATCGGGAGAATCCGGGTCGACCGGGGTCGACGCGAGGAAATAGAGCCACTCCCCGATCAACCGGGAGTCGGTGTATTTCCCGTCGATCACGACCTCCCGCTCGAGTGTCGGAGTCGACGGGTCCTTCACAGAGAAGATATATATGACAGTCTTCTCGCTGTACCCGGGAGAACCAACACGCTCACCCGGTTCGCACCGCCAGTACTCCGGCGGGCGGTAGTCCCTGCAGATCAATGCGACCCGGTCGCTGTACAGGTAGAGGGATACCGGGTTCCCGGAGAATCCGGTCGTCGAGACGATATTGGCGGAATCAGCCGGGTAGGCCCGGACGATGTGGAGTGCGTTGCCCGAGACGACATAGATGAAGGTGCCGTCGGTCTTGACGATGTCGGCCTCGTCCACGTCTTTTACCTGGACGTTCGTCCTGGAGTACTCCCGTCCCGCCACGTATTGCGTGTCCGGGTATCCCGCGGCATACGTGGGTGCCATGGTCGGTACAGGCGCGTACATCCCTCCTCCACCACTACCGCCTCCCCCATGGAAGGTTCCCGTCACACCCGAGAACTCCCCTGACTGGGTTTTTGCGGTCGGTGCGAAGGACGCGGAGACAACCTCGATGAGCATCTCGTCGTCGCCCGCCGGGAGATTCGTGGTGCCGGTGATCGCGAACCTTTCGCCGACAAAGTGGTTCCCGACCGGGTCTATCGTGATGAAGAATCCACCATCGTGGCTCTGTTGGTACTGAGACCCGGGCGTGCCCTGCATGGGAATCACTCCTCCCTCGGGTGCGGAGAGGATGTTGAATATCGCGGCGGCGGAGACATCGTGCGTGATTGCCGTGACCTTCACGATATACTCGTCAGGCTTGAAACTGGCGGTATCAACGTTGTAATGCCAGGATCGCGTCCCGGGTTCCAGCGGGGCCAGGGATGACGCCGGCACCTGGATCGCAACCACACCAGCAGCAGTCTCTGTCGCAGTCTCCCGGTGGGTTTTGATGAACTCCCTCGCGCCCTCCACCGACGAGATCTCCCTGATACCCCCGGGAAGAGACGTGTCGTCGCTTTTTCCGAAGAGATCCGGCACAGGCAGCGCTCCTGTCCCGGGTGAGAGGACCTGGAGTCCTGCCAGGAGTGCGACGGCAATCATGATCCCGATCACGACACCGCCTGCGAGTATGATACCCTCCCTCCTGGATGTCATGCGGGATCACCCCAAAAGCGGGTATCGGTGCAGATCGATTTGAGATTGCAACAGGAGATGCCAAAGATCCGGTTCGGGCCGGATGTGGACCTGTCAGGGGGGACCGGGCAGAAAGGATTGTCTGCCGTCCCGATCCCGGGAACCCGGCAGGGAAGCCCATCTCTCTTCACAGGTCATCACCCGCTTCGGGCCCGTCTATCTCTCTTTCGTACGTGAATACGTCGTCGATTCCGACCCCGAAGACATCCACAATCCGGTATGCCAGTTTCAGGGATGGGTAATATTTCCCCTTCTCCAGGGATATGATGGTATTTCGTGTCACTCCAATCAACTCCGCGAGCTTCTCCTGCGTCATCTCTCTCTCGGCCCGAAGGACCCGTATCCTGTTCTTCATGACGTCTTCGCGATTGTTTTTCTAGTATTTCCTGGCATAATACAGGTAGAATGCCCCAAACGTTGCGATGAGGGTGATGAGGCAGTACAGGATCGTCCGTGCGACTATCGCACTCTCGTTGTACTGCCGCAGGCCCTCCTGCCAGAAGGCGGCATATGCCGCGGCCTCGGTCTCGTTCATGGCATCAATGTTCCTTATGGTAATCGAACTGATGACTTCCCCAGGCATGCCGGTGTTCCCGCCCCTGGAGATCGCCATCGAGAGCGACCGTGTCCCGTCGTCGTTCACCGTCACCTTCCCGGAGATGGTGGGTGCGAGCGGGGTGGAGAAGGCATACGACGAGAAGACGACCACCCCGATCACTCCGAGTACGAGGAGGACCTCAATAGTCCGGAGCGATGCCTTCGACTTGATGCGCATGGCACGCTCATCCGACATAACGCCCTTCACCTGCTGGCGGCACGCGAGGATGACGACGACCGCGAGCGGGATGGCGATGACCGGGACGAGCAGGGCGCCGGCCGCGATCGCCCACCCGACCATCGCTGCGACAAGCGAGACCGTGAGAAGGATGCAGACCAGGTAGACGGCCCTTTTCATCAGGCATCCCCCCGGACAGTGAAGCGGGTGGTGCAGGAGACGTCACCGGGCCCAATCCGCATCGTCTCATCATTCAGCTCCAGGTTGGCGACCTTCAGTTCATACTCCCCCTGCGGCAGGTGAAAGGTATCGAAGTCCATCGACCAGTGGTTGGCGCCGGCAGTCCCCTGCACAACAACCGCCGTCCCGGTCACTCCGGCAAACACCCCGCCCCGGGCCCTGCCCTCCGGGTCTACGACAAAGCTGTACCCGCTGCTGACCGTGGGTGTGATCTCCACCACCAGTTCCTCTCCCGGAGAAAGACTGCTCGTCCCGGTAACTGTGACCCGCGTGTTTTCCCGGATATCCGGGATGGTGTCGATGGTGATGTACCGGGACGGTGTCGGAGTCGCTTTCGGTGCAGAGGCAGAAAGACGGAATTCAACGCTATCCCCTGTCCGGTTTTTTAAAGGCCCCCCTGGAAAACCGTCCCTTGTAATGTTTACGAGGTAGCACCCCGCAGATATCCCCGCTGAATCGATTGAAAACGACCACCGGTTTATCCCGGATATGCCTCCTGTCACCACGGTGCTTCCGTTGGGTAGTTGGCCCGCCGGGACAGGTATGCCGCCTTCAGGTCCCGGACATTGGACTGGATCCACCCTCCAGAGCAGCTCGGTGCCGGGTCCCAGGTTCGTTACGCCACTCACATCGATACGTTCGCCGGGAACCCATTCGCCGATCCGGTTCGCCCGGAGGAAGGGGGTGGGGAGGACGCGATCGCCGGATGACGGCATTTCAGGGAGTGTAAAAGGCGCGGTGACCGATACCCTGCCCGGGACTGCAGTCCTGTTGTTGCCGGAGAGATCAACGCTGGATACCCTCACCATGTATGTGCCAGGTGGAAGCGGGGACACATTGACGGCCGCCTTCCAGGTGTTGCGACCACCGCTTCCCGGCAGCACCGATGCAAGAGAGGTTGCCTTTTCCCCTCCCGGGGAACCATCGGTCACGTTCACGAGGAGGAACGTATTCACCCCCAGGTTGGTCGTTCCGGTGAGCACCAGCATACCGTTCTCGTCGATCTCCCCGTCGCCGAAGGGATTGATGGTGATCGAGGGGATGAAATAGAAGGAACCTGTCAGGAGAATTCCCATTCCCATGACCACGAGTATCGTCGCGGCGATGATTCCTGCAAAGAGGAGCGGTGTCTTCTTCATAAGACCTCGAACGCGGATATTGTTGGATATTCTGCAATTTTTTGCATTTTTGATTTCATCTCCTGTATCCTCCCGACATTCCCTGTACGGGCATATGCACCATAATCACATTTCTGCAATGCATTGTATATTGTGCATAAAGTATAAACATTTTGGCATATTGCAAGATATTTTGTGCAGAAATGATCCACATGCAATACCCAGCGAACAATCCCGCCTGTCACTGACTGCCTGAAAGTCAAAAAATGGCGAAAGTGGTGGAGAGCGTTGATGATCCGGAAATCCCCAACATGAGAGATCAAAATCGCTATGCACCTTGAGCGGCCGCTCTGCTTCGAAAAACCGGAATTATGGAACGCGAGAACGCAAATGTCGTACCCCTCACGGGAGGATCTTCTCCCGGGGGTTATCGCCTGTCTTTATAGCGATCGCTCGATAAACGTGATCACTTCCCCGATATCGGGAACGCTGTGTATCGGGTATACCTTCACGAAGGCCACTTTCTGGTTTTTATCAACGATCACGTTCGCTCTCTCGGAAAACCCGTTGAACTCCCGGAAGAGGCCGTACATCCTGGCAACGGCCCCGTGCGGCCAGAAATCTGCAAGAAGCGGCGTCTCGCTGATGCCGATCTGCCTGGCCCATGCCCGCTTGCAGACGTGTGAATCAATACTGATGCCAACGGCTGTTGTACCGAGTGATTCGAGTAATGCGCGGTTATCTTCCAGGGATTTCATCTGTTCTGCACAGTAATCTGTCCAGGCAAGGGGATGGAACGAGAGAAGAACGTTCTCTCCCATGTGTTCAAGGAGGTCGAACGTCCTGTCCTGCTGGTCCTTGAGAGAGAAATTCGCTGCATGATCCCCGGGTTGCACTATCCTGGTCGGCGCTTCATTCATACTGAATTCTCATCTCAGGTATCGGATATAACCTCCGCGATAGTTGACATCAGCTCTGTTCTGCTTTTGATATCAGGATATGCCTGGGAATCACATGCCAGGTGTCACCTCGAAAAAAAGGCGTATATTGATGGCGAAAATGGCAGGAATCTATGATTCTGTCACTTACTACTCCTCCTTCTCCCTCTCCACGCCTACCCGTCCCTTCTCAATCGAGAGATGGAAACCAAGCTCCTCCAGGTACCGCCGGCTCTTCCCCCTTCCATGGATAAGCAGTTCGACGAGATCTTCTTTTTCATCAATGTCGGTGTGAATACGGAACGAATCGATAATTTCGCATGACAGCCCCCTATCTTTTGCAATCGCTACGTGTTTTAAAAAACTCGCCTGGTAGTAATCTACCCGAAAGAGATACCCTCTCGAAAGGAAGATCGCATTTGTCCCACCCCCCCTCCCGGGGACCATGGACATATCCTCGGAGGTGGAGACCATGCGCTTCACGGACTCGCCGGTGGCCAGCGGAATATCAGCCATGATGATGAGGATCGGGCCTTCCTGCTGGGCAAGGAAGGCATTCAGCGCATCATTCAGGCCCGAAGTGCTGATCAGGACAGGGACGTCGCCAAAACTGTACGGCTCTGTTGCAAGGATGAGCGGCTGGCATCCCCCGGCGACAACCGCATCCACCACCTCCGATAGCATCAGACCTGCAAACAGATCACGCTCTTTTGGTTCCAGGACACAGGAAAGCCGGGTCTTTGGGTTTTTTGGCCTGAAGGGGATCACCGCGGTGACAGTCATTCACTGAAGTATCACCTATCATCTCCAAAAATCCATCGATAGGAATCGGGCAGTCACTACCGTTTCGGCTGACATTATTATGGATCAGGTGCATTCAGTACCTCAATGGAATCCCGTGTCATCACCTTCTCGAAAAATGTCTTTCTTCCGCTCACCACCGTCTGCCACAACCGGTGCGGCTACTGTTGTTTCAGGACCCCGGTCAGGGACGGATGCATCATGATGCCCTCCGAAGTACGGCATGTTCTCCGGCAGGGTCAGATGCTGGGATGCAAGGAAGCACTCTTCACCTTTGGGGAACGGCCGGGACTTGAGCCCGGATTTTTGCCATACATCAGGAAAACCGGCTACAACGACATCCTCGAGTACTGCTACGAGATGTGCAAGACGACAATTGAATGCGGACTGCTTCCCCATACAAATGCCGGCGTGCTCACCTACCAGGAACTGGAACGGTTGAAGGAGGTCAATGCCAGCATGGGACTCATGCTCGAGACGACGGCCGACGTGCCCGCACACTCGAGATCGCCTGGAAAGACACCGTCTATACGGATTGAGACCATCGAGAATGCCGGGAAGTTACAGATTCCCTTTACAACGGGCCTCCTTCTCGGGATCGGGGAGACCATGGAGGACCGCGAAGAGTCCCTCTCGGTTATCGCTGCGCTTCATCGCCGGTACGACCATATCCAGGAGGTGATCATACAGAATTTCTGCCCAAAGGCTGGAACACCAATGGAAGATGTCGCGCCGGTGCCATCTGAAGAGATCTGCCTGACAATCAGGATGGCTCGCGAGATCCTCCCCGGGGACATCGCGATCCAGATCCCCCCAAACCTCGCTGATGCACGGATGCTCATCCAGTGCGGTGTCGATGACCTCGGAGGTGTTTCGCCCTTCACCCTCGACTATGTCAATCCCGAACATCCCTGGCCACAGATCGAAGAATTACGCGATCTTATTGGAGATGCAAAACTCCGGGAGAGACTCTGTATCTACCCGGAGTTCATCGAAAAAGGATGGTACCCGGCCCAGCTGGAATCACTTATTAAGAGACTCGAACAACAACTATTGTCATGAGGAGGGATGATGTGAACACCGGTGAACTGCTCTACTCTGGAAAGGCAAAATCGATATACGCGGCCGAAAGCGACGACGAGGCCATCATGGTCTTTCGGGACGACATCACCGCATTCGACGGCGGGAAGAAGGATACACTCTCGATGAAAGGATCCTTTAACGCCAGGGTTTCAGCTTTTCTCTTTGATTGTATTGAAAAAGCCGGGATAAATACACATTTCGTGGAGATGGTCAACGACACATCGATGCGTGTCAGGCGACTTGAAATGATCCCGCTGGAAGTCATCGTCCGAAATATCGCGGCAGGTTCACTGGTCAGGAACTATCCCTTCAGGGAGGGGACGCCGCTCTCACCCCCAATCATCGTGATGGACTACAAGGACGATACACGGCATGACCCCATGGTAAACGACGATATCATTCTTGCTCTCGGCCTGGTAGACGCAGACGAGCTCGAAGCTATCAGGCAGATGGCACGAAAAATCAATGACCTTCTCATCGCGTTGTTCGAATCGGTCGGGATTACACTTATCGATTTCAAGATCGAGTTCGGACGATACAATGACGAGATCTATCTCGGGGACGAGATAAGCATGGATTCGATGAGACTCTGGGACACATCGACCGGAGAATCCCTTGACAAGGATGTATACCGCTTCGAGAAGGGCGATGTGATGGATGTATACCGCCGGGTTGCAGAAAAGATTCTTGATTGAGGAGACGACAGGTATGAAATTTCTTGTAAAAATTACCATTTCATTAAAGGAAGGTATGCTCGATCCCGAGGCGACCGCCATCAGGCATGCTCTTGCGAACCTGGGATTCGCGACAGAGGAACTCCGGAGTGCAAAAGTCTTTTTTATCCGGCTCGATGCGGAATCAGAAGGTGCTGCCCGAGAGCTCGCCACCGGCATGTGCGAACGCCTTCTGGCAAACCCGGTCATTCACAGCTACGAGATCGAGGTCCTTCGATGAGGTTTGCGGTCATCCAGTTCGGCGGAAGCAACTGTGATCATGACGTGCATTATGTCATATCCGAGATCTTCGGCGTGGACTGTGACCTCCTGTGGTACAAAGACGGCCTCCCCCGGAACTATGACGCGATAATCATCCCGGGCGGATTCAGTTACGGCGACTACCTGCGGGCTGGTGCGATAGCGGCCCGGACACCGGTGATGACGGAGATAATCGAACATGCCCGTGTTGGGCGACTGGTTCTCGGGATCTGTAATGGCGCCCAGATCCTTGCAGAAAGCGGCCTCGTTCCGGGAATATTTACCATCAACAGGTACCCCAAATTCATCTGCAGGTGGGTCAACCTCCGGGTGGAGAATGCCGATACACCATTCACCAGGGCGTATAGCGAGGGCGAGGTTATCCGGATCCCGATAGCCCACAAGGAGGGGAGGTACGTTGCGCCGGAAGACGCATTAAAAACACTCGAGACAACAGGCAGGGTCTCGTTCCGGTTCTGTACACCTGGCGGCGATCTCTTGCCGGATGCAAATCCAAACGGGTCTGCCAACCACATCACCGGGGTTCTCAACAGCCAGGGAAACGTAATGGCAATGATGCCCCACCCCGAGAGGGCTTCGGAAGAGGTGCTTGGATCCTCTGACGGGAAAGGAATCTTCTCCTCTATCATTCATCACGTGGAGGAGAAGGGATAAATGCTTGGCAATGAAAGTAACGCCTGATAAAAGCAGGATTGTGGAAATGACATCAGACGATCTGGAAGACGAGATACTGGAATGGGCAAAGGACTATGCGAAGAAGAACAGTTGGATCTTGAATCCCGACGAGAAAAAACTGCAAATCGTCATACGGGGACTTGCCCGCAACCAGCGGAAGTTTGGAGAGAGATACTGCCCGTGCAGGCTACGGACCGGTGATCCCGAGAAGGATAAAGATATAATCTGCCCCTGTATCTTCCACAGGGATGAGGTTGAAGATGGAGGTTCCTGCCACTGCAACCTGTATTACAGGGAATGATCTGTGCGGTTCTTTTGAATTGTCCTGGAATTGAGGGTATATTCTTCTGAAATCCTCTTTTACCCTATTTTTTATCTATATAACGCCCGAATACCACCTGGTAAAGGGCATAGAATCCGATCGCAATCGCGGCAATATACGTCAGGCTGGCCACGAGGACAACGAGATCGGGGATATGAATAATTGTGCTTTCCCGCAGGATCAGAGATGATCCTACAAGCATTCCGGCAATGATCAGACCGATGAGAACCTTGCTGCTGGTCTTGTCCAGCGATTGCTGCAGC
>LKUF01000115.1 GCA_001412335.1 Methanolinea sp. SDB | reverse complement strand
CAGAGCAGTGAATTGACCTTTCTCTCCATGTTCTCGATGGCAACCGTGACATTTTTGCCGCGCGACACCTCTTCCAGCCGGTCCAGGTAGTCCTCGAACCGCCGGTAATCAGCATCGCTGGGCGGCCGTTTCGCAGTCCGTCTTCCCGGGTGCACGGTGACCACTCCAGATCCGACACGCTCGGCAAGCAAAACAGCTCTGGCCGCGTACTCTACAGAGATAGTGGCGACTTCCGGGTTGATGGAGCAGGGATTCAGGTCGAGTACCGGCGCATGGATTGACGGGATTGGGTGGGCCGGATTTGTATTGATACATGTTACAAGTTCATCTTCCGGAAGATCCCGCAACCAGAAATGTGGAGTCTCCACCCAGAACTCCAGCGTGTCGAGTCCTGACTCGCAGACGAGATCAAAGATCTCCTCCAGCGGGTATTCATGAAAAAACATGCTGGATACTGCGAAATATACCATGATCTCAATTGATTATGAGACACATCCATAATAGTTTTTGATGAGTTGGTACAGGACGCGGCTCACAGAGGAACAGGAGAGACACGGGACCGAAGTATTCAGCGTCTCCGATATCTCCCGGGTGGTGACCGGAGTCCTTGACGATCCACGGCTCCAGGATATCTGGATCAGGGGGGAGGTCACCAATCTCCGGATGCACTCATCGGGCCACATCTACTTTTCCTTGAGCGAGAAGCAGGAGTGTGGTGTCGCACTCATTCATTGCGTGATGTGGCGGTCAGATGCGAAAAGACTCACATTCTCTCCAAGAGACGGGACGGACGTTGTCGCCTTCGGCTCGATCGGCCACTACGCACCCCAGGGGAAGTACCAGTTTTATGCAAAGGACATGAAACATGCAGGAGAGGGTGAGAAACATCTTCTCGTTGAACGGTGGAGGGCGGAACTCTCTTCAGAAGGGCTTTTTGACCAGGCACGAAAAAAGACCCTTCCCCGGTATCCTGGACGAATCGGCGTCGTGACCTCAGGCACGGGGGCCGTGCTCCACGACATCACCAACGTCATCCAGAGGAGATATCCCCTGGAGGTTCTTGTGTCGCAGACAGCCGTCCAGGGAGACCTGGCACACCTGGAGATCGCAAAAGCGCTCTCGAGGATAGACGGCCTTGTTGATATCATCATCATCGGCCGCGGCGGAGGGAGTTTCGAGGACCTCTTCCCATTCAACCATCCCGATGTCGTCAGGGCAGTTGCCTGTTGCCAGACACCGGTCGTCAGCGCCATAGGGCACGAGACAGATGTGACCCTGGCCGACTTCGCTGCCGACATGAGGGCTCCCACGCCGTCCGCAGCGGCAGAGCTTGCGGTGCCTGACAGGGCAGGCCTTTTAGAGAACCTGGCCGAGACGAGAAAGGTGATGGGATCCAGGCTGCTCTCGCGGCTTGATCGGGCAGCCCGGGAGATCGAAGACCTGCGCGGGCGTCTCACCCCGGGCCGCCTCGAGCGAAGGCTCTTCGAGCGGCGCGAAGACCTCGCCTCCTGGACAGACAGGATTCGTCGCGCTTTCGTCTCGAAGGTCGAACGGGAGAGACTTGTGATCGCTGGATTAAGAACAGCCATCGACGGGCAAAACCCGTTGCATCTCCTCTCACGGGGATATTGCATCCTGGAAAAGAATGGCCAGGTGGTGAAATCGTCAGCAGATATCGATACCGGTGACAATGCCATGGTCAGGCTCTCTGACGGGAGAGCGGACCTGGTGATCGGGAAGGTGTACCATGACAAAAAAATATGAGGAATTACTCGGGGAATTAAAAGAGATCGTACGAAAGATGGAGGATAACGAGACCACGCTCGACGAGAGCATAGCGCTGTACGAGCGCGGTGCGATCCTTGTCAGGCAGTGCGAGGAACTTCTTGAGTCTGCGGAGATGAAGATCTCGATGCTTGGCCGCGACTAGAGAAACAGCATCGGGAAC
>LKUF01000114.1 GCA_001412335.1 Methanolinea sp. SDB | reverse complement strand
ACTTGTCAGGAAGGCTGCTGATTCAACCATCCCCGTCAACTGCGACTGCCAGGGCGTATCGGTCTATGCTGATCCGATGCTTGAGAAGGTCTTCTCAAACCTGATGGACAACACCCTCCGCTATGCCGAGGGGGCGACCGGCGTCCAGGTCCGGTGCATACCTGAAGGTTCCGGGCTTGTCATCACCTGGGAAGACGACGGCCCCGGGATTCCCGATGAAGAAAAAGAGCGGATATTCTCGCGCGGTGTCGGAAAAAACACCGGCCTGGGTCTTTTCCTGACCCGTGAGATCCTCGGGATCACCGGGATCTCCATCCGTGAGACCGGTGAGCCGGGCAGGGGGGCCCGGTTCGAGATGACGGTCCCCGGGGGTGTGTACCGGTCAGAGTCAGGCGAGCCGGAAGCTCCCGGTTGAACGGAAAACACACTGGTTTCTCCAGATGGTTCCTGTCCAAATAACCCGTTCCGAGGATACGCAGGAATTCCGGGACTGCGGTATGCGAAAAGCGGACATCTGAAAGGGGAGAACGCTGTCCCCCTGGCCGGCACCTTTCCGTGCATGGAGAGAGAAATATCCCCCACGGGACCGGCCCGGGCTGCAACAGGAGACCCCTTGCTCGCCAGGAATAATCCCTGAAGATTGCAGTGTAGTGAGTCACCTGGAAGAGATCTTCTCATGAAGGGCACAGGTCAGTCATATATAGTCCGGCCATGATAGACTACCCACATGGAGGGGAAACACGGTGACCATGCCGGGGGGCATGCTCGTGCCGGGAGCCACCATGCCCACATGGCCAGCGATTTTCGGAAGCGCTTTATAATCTGCGCAATCCTCACCATCCCGATCCTTGTCCTCTCTCCGATGATCCAGGAATGGACCGGGATATCAGTCTCGTTCGAGGGTGACGGTCTCGTGCTCTTCGCACTCTCCTCGATCGTCTTCTTCTACGGAGGGTATCCCTTCTACTCCGGGCTGGTGCGGGAGCTTCGGAAACGACAGCCCGGGATGATGACCCTCATAGGCGTGGCAATCATCGTCGCCTACACCTATTCCACCATAGCCCTCTTCTCCGTCCTCGGGATTACTGGCAAGATCTTCTACTGGGAGCTTGCGACACTGGTCGACATCATGCTGCTCGGCCACTGGGTCGAGATGCGGTCCGTCATGGGTGCGTCCCGTGCCCTCGAGGAACTCGCCCGGCTCCTCCCATCCCATGCCCACATGGTGATGGAGGATGGGAGCACAAAAGACGTGCCCATCGAAGAGGTGGCGACAGGTGATACGCTCCTGGTAAAACCGGGTGAGCGGGTTCCCGTGGACGGAACGGTTCAGCGGGGTGAGACATCGGTCGATGAGTCGATGCTCACCGGAGAATCCGTCCCGGTATACAAGAACACAGGAGAGAGCGTCATCGGGGGATCGGTCAATGGCGAGGGAGCCATACAGGTGGAGGTGACCCGTACAGGCAAAGAGTCCTACATCTCCCAGGTCATTGGCATGGTCCGCTCCGCACAGGCCAGCCATTCGCGCACCCAGGGGTTGGCTGATCGGGCCGCACTCTGGCTCACAATCATCGCGCTGTCCGCGGGAGCCGTCACATTCCTGGCCTGGACCTTTGTGAGTGGCCAGGATTTCGTCTTTTCGCTGGAACGGAGCGTCACCGTGATGGTCATAACCTGTCCGCACGCGCTCGGGCTCGCCATACCGCTGGTGATCGCCGTCTCGACCGGTCTTGCAGCGGGCCACGGCTTCATCATCCGGAACCGCACAGCATTCGAGAACGCCCGCAGGATCCAGGCGGTGATATTCGACAAGACAGGGACACTGACGAAAGGAGAGTTCGAGGTGAGCTCGGTCATCCGTCTCGCCGGGACCTGCGATGAGGAGAAGCTGCTCGCCTACGCGGCATCCCTGGAGGGGCTCTCTGAACACCCGATCGGGAAGGCCATCGCCAGGTCGACCGATACGAGGTTGCCTGTCGACGACTTTACATCCATGCCGGGAAAGGGCGTGTCCGGGAAGATCGACGGCCACGAGGTGATGGTGGTCAGCGCGATGTATCTCGAGGAACTGAAAGGGTCCATCCCCGCCGATCGGATCGATGACGCCAC
>LKUF01000113.1 GCA_001412335.1 Methanolinea sp. SDB | reverse complement strand
AATAATGGAGATATCGGATTCAACACCTTTTTTTCACTCCGAAAAATACCGCTCCGAGAAGGAGGCCACCAATTCCTGCCAATGGAGAGATCGGAACGTTTTTTGTCGGCGTAACCGGGACTTCCTCGCGGGCAGGCGGCTCTGTACTGGTAATGGACGCTGACGTTGTCTCAGCAGGGGCCGCTGTTTCCTCGTCCGGAGTCTGCATGGCACTACCGATAAGTTCTGCCTGTGCGGTTGTCTTTCCTGCCTGCGCTCTCGCATCGTCCGGATCAAGGGCAAGTCCCTCGTCAAACGCAACTATGGCGCCCTGGTAATCGCCCGAGGCGTACAGGGCCTCGCCGAGCCGCGTCCAGCCCGGAGCATAATCGGGCTTAAGGGTCAGCGCTTTCTCAAACAGGGGGATGGCCGCCGTAGAATCTCCAAGGGCAAAGTATGCATTGGCCTTCGAATAATAGAGGATATACCCGTACTCGGGATAGATTTCGAGAGCCTTGTCAAAGGCCTCTATCGCCTCCTCGTACCGGCCAAGGCCATATAATGCCACACCTTTTCCATACCATGCCTTGGCATAGCCCGGATTGATGGAGATAGCCATCTCGAAGGCTTCCAGTGCGTCGCTATACTCTTCCAGGGCATTGTGTGCCAAGCCCTTCCCGACCCAGGCCATGGCGAGATTCGGTTCAAGGGCAAGGGCCTGATCGTATTTTCCAATAGCCTCACTGTATTTCCCCTCGTCGAACAGTTCATCACCCTCCACACTCAAAACTCCCGCTGTCTGGGCATTTACGGCAGGAACTGCAAGCAGGATACATACAAAAAGAGCGAGAGCAAGGACTCTTCTCCTCCATGATCTTGTTGGATACATTATACACACCCAGGCACCCGAAGATACCTGGTCTCTAATTCTAGAGGAGGGAATAAAAATGCTCGCCTTTTTCCCTGCAATGTTCATTGCACAAGATGAATCCGGGAGGGACGAAAACATGGCAGCCGGGAAGATGCGAATGGCACCGGTGATCAGGATGCAGCTGGAAGAATCCCAGGATCCTTACCCGAATCCAGTTATACCATCTGTTGGCCAAAAAGACGTTGGTTTGATGGCGCCCCTTTACGCCTAAAGTAGCCAAAAACAGTTAAAGTAAAACAAAATAAGCTTCATTATGATAAAGACATGATGGAGGAAGAGGCCACACCATTCAGAAGGATCCTGCTCATCGCAATCTTAATCGGGATAATCTCGGGCTTTGGGTCTCTTCTCTTCTTTGAGGGGCTGGAAATTTCCATACATTTTGTCGCGAAGGTTGTCCTTGGATACAATCTGCCACTCGAGGGCCTGAATGCACAGGAGATAGCCTCCTGGTCGCCTCCCATCCATATATGGCTGATACTTCCCGTCATCACGCTTGGCGGACTGCTCTCGGGTATCCTTGTCTACTCACTGGCTCCTGAGGCGGCCGGACACGGGACCGATGCGGCCATCAAGGCCTTTCACGGAGACGGGAAGGTGCGATGGAGGATTCCCATACTCAAGGCAGTGACGTCGATCATCACCATATCCACCGGGGGAAGTGCGGGGAGGGAAGGACCTACGGCCCAGATAGCGGCGGGTTTCGGCTCGATAGCCGCAGATCTGCTTCACATGGGCCCACGTGACAGGAGACTGGCCATAGCGACAGGGATCGGCGCCGGTATAGGAACCATATTCATGGCTCCCCTTGGAGGAGCCATCCTCGCTGCGGAGATCCTGTATACGAGAGATTTCGAATCGGAGGCTATTCTCCCCGCTTTCCTTGCATCGATCATAGGATATTCCATATTCGGGTCGTTCAAGGGATTCGATCCGGTTTTTTCCACAGAGGATATCGTATGGAATGTCGGTCAGATCCCGTTCTTCCTCCTCCTGGGAGCGGCATGTGCAGCGGTAGGGATGCTCTATATCTGGTCATTTTACAGGTCGACATCATATTTTACCGACCTGTTCGCACGCCACGGAATCCCACCCCACATAAAGCCCATGACCGGTGCATTCCTGGTGGGTCTCACAGTCATCCTGCTTGCCTATATCTCTCCCCAGGGACTCATGCTCGGACTCGGTTCGATGGGCACCGGTTACGGGTTCGTCCAGCTCGGCCTCTATGCCATGATGCCGCTATCAGTCCTTATCTTTCTGCCTTTTGCAAAGATCCTGACCACCTCGCTGACGATCGGCTCAGGCGGAAGCGGTGGGGTCTTCGCGCCCGGCCTGGCGGTTGGTGGCGCGCTCGGAGGTGCGGTGGGAACGATCCTTCACCTGCTGATCCCGGAACTTGTGCCCATGGCTTCGGTTCCGGCGTTTGTCGTGGTGGGGATGATAGCCCTCTTTGGTGCAGTATCCAATGCTCCCATCGCTGTGATGATCATGGTGGTGGAGATGACCGGCAACTTCTCCCTTCTCGTACCGGCAATGGGGGCAGTCGCAATAGCATCGGTACTCACGGGAGAACGCACCATCTACCCTGAACAGGTCAGCACGAAGGCCCATTCGGGAGCTCACCGGGGCGAGTACCTCGTGGAGATCCTCCAGGAGATCAATGTGGGGGACGTGATGGTGCACAATGACAAAATCATAAGCGTAACGCCGGATGAGTCCTGCAAGAATGTATTATCCCTCATTCACAGGACAGAACACACGGGTTTTCCTGTACTGGAGAACGGATTTCTCATTGGTATAGTGACAATAAACGATATTCGGAGTGCGACGAAGAACGGAGTCCCGTCCGTCCGCGACTGCATGTCAGAGAGACTTATCTGTATTACGCCGGGCCAAAATCTCGAAGATGCCCTGGACCTGATGATCGATAACGACATTCACCACCTGCCGGTCGTCGACCCCACGTCACATAGCACTATGGTGGGCTATATCACCACAACCGATATCATGAAGGCCTACAGCAGGCGTATGCAGGAGATCGGCGGAGCACAATAGATACTTTCTGCCTTGGTAAATAAGCCATTTCTCTCTTATTCTCCGCGTTTCCTGCCTGCCGAGAGGAAAATGCGGGCAGCATTGGACGTGGGCAATATGTCGTTTACCGGGCAGGAGGGAGGCAGGATCAGGCTGCTTATTATCATGACCCGATATAGTATGGGATAATGCGGACCAACAGGCATCAGTACTTTCTAGACCTTGCCCTCCGTTGCGCCCACCAGGGCACCTGTCTCAGGCGCAACTTCGGGGCGATCATCGTCGACGAGTACAACACCATCGTCTCCACGGGATACACGGGAGCCCCACGAAACCAGATGGACTGCACCGAGATTGGGACATGCTGGCGGAAGGAGCATAATATCCCCTCGGGGTCGAACTACGAGCGATGCAGGAGCGTGCACGCCGAGATGAACGCGCTCATCCAGGCCGGAAAGCTTGCACGGGGATGCATCCTCTACCTGGCCGGGTTTGATGTGGATACCGGTGAACTGACACAGATCTGGCCCTGTTTCCTCTGTTCCAAGATGATCGTAAACAGCGGTGTTTCAAAGGTCATCATGCGTACAGGTGAAGAAAGCTACCAGGAGATGGACCCGATGGTGCTGTATCAGATGCGGAGCCGGGAAGCGCTTGGAGATGACACACAGTAGGGAGTGAAGTGATCGCTCCGGGAGGGGGCGGGGCCCCCCTGAGACAGGAGGTGGCGATGATACTTCGGGGGACCCACAGAAAGGTAGCAATAGATATAACCCTGCATTTTTTTCACGATCGCGCGACGAGTCATATCTTTGTTCATTCGGATCTGCGTATCTCGTTGTAGAGGATCACGAGCGAGAGGCTTATCAGGTTGAGCGTGGTCGCCGCGTACCACAAAACCGATTCAAGCCGGGTGAGAATGGTGATCCAGCCGGACCAGAGCATCGCGGATATGATGCAGAACGTGAGCAGCGTGTCAAATGCCAGGAAAACCATCGGTCTCTTGAACAACCGTCCGAACTGTGCGATCGTGCAGTATTCGAACGGAGCTTCCATGCCAATGATATCGAGTATTGCCCGGCCGGTATTCATCACCAGGTCGGCTCCCGCCCAGAGGATGACCCCCCATCCGAAGAGATCGAGCGCAGTTCCCGGTGCCACCCGGACGGCCGTCAGGCCAAAGAGCAGCTTGAATATGCAGAACGGGATCCCGATAGTCGCGCTCAGAAAAAACGGCCTTGAAAAGATTTCCTGGAGCGTATAGGCATCCTGGCTGGTGACGTTATCCTGTTCCATTCGGCTGTCTCCGGAATATCGGTCAATGGTTGCACGGGTAAGTCGAACAAGTGACTGATTCCAGACTGGTGTGACAAAAATATAAAAAAACTCTCAATTTGTTCCATGCTTGCTGGACACATTCCCTGGATACAGAAAAATCCGGTGACATGAGAACGCGATAGATATTCTACTGACAAAACAGGCAGGGTTAATCGTGTACATTGCGAAAGGATTTGAATAGATGGGAACATTTTCGTCCGGGGATGTCGTGCTTGTCGCGGTTGCCCTTGGCAGAAGAGACGCGAAAAAAGTCCGTCCCGTGGTAATTGTCGCGGATTCCGGCAACAGGAGCTGGCAGGCATGCCCCGTATCGAGCACACCGTCGTATGACTCCCCATCAATTCCGCTTGATCTCAAGGATTTCAAGGAAGGGGGCCTCGATATCATGCAGGAGAGCTATATCCTGGGCGGATCTCTCCTGACCATACGGGCATCAGACATCATTGCAAAGAAGGGAAGACTCTCGGACGAGGCGTT
>LKUF01000112.1 GCA_001412335.1 Methanolinea sp. SDB | reverse complement strand
AAGGGAAAGAGTGTCGTCGCAGGGGTTTTTCTCACGGACGAGCTTGTCAGCACGGTCTTCAAGACCACTGCGGCGGCCATGGCCGAGGTGAATACGAGAAAGAACCTGGTCGGCTCGGCGCGTGCCGGGTCGCTCGGCTTCAATGCCCATGCCGCAAATGTCGTCGCGGCGGTCTTCATCGCCTGCGGGCAGGATGCAGCCCACGTGGTGGAGGGCAGCAGCACGATCACGACCGTCGATGCGGTGCCGGGTGGCGTCTACGTCTCGGTGACGATCCCGTCGCTTGCCGTGGGGACCGTCGGCGGGGGGACGGGGATCGGCACCCAGCACGAGTGCCTGGAACTGCTCGGGGTGGCCGGCGGGGGGGATCCTCCCGGACGGAACGCGAAGAAGTTTGCCGAGATAATCGCATGTGGCGTCCTGGCCGGTGAACTCTCGCTCATCGGTGCGCTAGCAGCCCAGCACCTCGCCCGGGCCCACGCGCAACTGGGGCGGTAAATCCCCATTTTTCGCCTCCTCGCTGTTTTTGTAGGGAGACTGAATCGAATTGTTCTTTGCATACCAGTTCAGTCATTGAACCGTTGCCGGGGCGTCCTCAGATAGCTCGTACCCAATTATGACTGTGAATCAGCCTCGCGGTATGTTTTCGGGCGGCGGCGTGGGCATCGCACGTGGGGGTATGGGGGCGGATAGTCCCTATAAATGTATCCGGTTCACCAATCCTCTCCACACCAGGTAGAAAAGAGCCCGCCTTTCCCTTGCAGTGAGAAATAAAGCGCGGGGAGACATGGCAAGGTTCCCTTGTGTCTCATGAGAGCCCGCTGTTTGTGGCCAGGCTCTGGTATGTTTGAATGATTGGAGCGTGCAAATTCACGGGCTGGTTCATCAATTCCGCGGGCCCCTTATTCCCTAGAACCGGAACCACTTCATCATGATGATGGCATCCTCGCCGTCCGCGTAGTACTCCGCGATACAGAAGACCTGGCGGTATCCCAGTCTCACATAGAACTCCTGTGCGACGCGGTTTGATGCCCGCACCTCGAGCTGGACGCCTGAAGCAAGCTCTATCGCAAACTGTTGCTCAGCCCGCTTCACGAGCAGGCGTCCGATCCCATTCTTCCGGGACGATGGGGTGACTGCAAGGTTGCAGATATGGCCGTACACCTCTTCTCCCGTGTCTTCAAGGCCGCCGGCGATGAACCCGACCACTTCGCCGGCGATCTCGGCAACAAAGAATGTCGAGGGGAAGTATCCGAGGGTCTCCTCGAATGTCGGCGCGTCCCAGGGATCGGGGAACGATTCCCGCTCTATCCGGACGATACTCTGAATATCAGTCGGTCTCGTCCTTCGTATGGTTACCTGGCCGATCATCTGCACTTCATATTCTTTACAATTTCATTGCTATAATATAGTCCCGGGAAGAAATGAATAGAAGAGAGAGCCGGTATAAATGGTGGAGATTTATCGTTTTGCGGCCGTCAGGCCGGGAAAGAACGCAGCACAGGAGATTGCCTCCGTGCCCTACGACGTGGTGACCGCACCCGAGGCCGCACTCTGCATCAGGGAGAACCCG
>LKUF01000111.1 GCA_001412335.1 Methanolinea sp. SDB | reverse complement strand
TTCTTCAGCCACTCGATCTATGGTGGCGGTGGTCCGGGTATGTTCAACGGAAACCACGTCGTGACCCGTCACGCCGCGGGTGTCGGACTGCCCTGTATCGTCGCTGCCTGTGCCCTGGATGCCGGAACCCAGATGTTTGGCCCTGAGGCGACATCAAAGATCTACCAGGACACCTTCGGACAGCTCGACGCGTTCAAGAAACCGATCCAGGCTATTGCAAAGTCTGTGTAAATTGAAAAGGTAGAATGACAGACGCCATATATCCTCAGGTCAGGATCGTTCCGGAGAGATTCCTGAACCCGGAAACGGTTGAGAAGCTACTGAACCGTATCGCCACAACCGAGGGGGTGAGGAGAATCCTTTTAAAAGGACAGAACCTCCCCCCCACCGTCCCCTATGGTCCCGCCAGGGGAAAGCCGAATCCGCATCCCATGAAGAGGACCATACAAGTGTGCGGACAGGACGTGGAACTGCAGGTTCACGTGGGGTTCATCATACTGGAACTCGAGAACAGGGATCCAATCCCCGCCTTGAGGGAAGCGTGCGATTCGGTGTTTACCGAATTCTCGTACGGCCTGCAGGAGGGACGGTTCATGAAGTCGGAAGCGACGCTCTCCGACTATGCAAAATACGGAACTGAGGCTGAAAAAGATATGATCGGAATGACCGATCCGCGAAGCAAGTCCGGACCGATCATCCTCCAGGGTGTTAAATAACAATGCCGATGGGACGGGTAACCCAGGTTGTCGACTGCCGGGAGGCGATGGGCATGGGAAAAGGTGGCGGTATCGCCCAGAGAGGGACGATATCCGAGTGCCGGTTCCCCGACGTGATCGTGGTCGGAATGTCGCCGGGAAGGCGCCATGTGACCAAGCCCGTATGTGATATCACCTCGGCATTACGACGAGAGGGGGTCGAGTACAGCATAAGCACACTCATCCTGAACGCAGGATCCGGTGTGCCCCCTGATGCCGCCAATATAGGCGGCGCAGTGCTCGGCGCTTACTTCGGACTCACGGAAAAGGAGATACAGCAGATAGAGAAGCACAAGATTGCCATCCTCCATCACGGGAATGTCCGTTCCCATGTTGTACATAAGGTACGGTATATCCTGCAATATTGTGATGTGAAGGCAATTGTGGTCTCCCAGGCCCCGATAGATTTTGAGGACCTGGCCAGGGAAGGAGTAAAAACCGCCCTGGTGATGCCCCATCCAGATAAGATAAAGACCAGGGGGACGGTGATGGCAATCGTCAGCGGTGTCACCCGTGGTCAGACACCAACCAGAGAAAAGATGGCGGAAGTTATTCATGCAGTGATGAAATTGATCAAAACATAGGAGTGATAAAAAAATGGCTTACAAACCACAGTATGGGCCCGGGAGCTCCAAGGTCGCCGAGAACAGGCGTAAATACATGGACCCGAGCCACAAGCTGGAGAAGCTCCGTGACGCCACGGACGAGGATGTCGTACTGCTCATGGGCCACCGTGCACCCGGTGCGGCCTACCCGACCGCGCACCCGCCGCTCGCCGAGCAGCAGGAGCCCGACTGCCCGATCAGAAAGATGGTCACCCCGACCGACGGCGCCAAGGCAGGAGACCGTGTCAGGTACATCCAGTTTGCCGACTCGATGTTCTTCGCACCATCCCAGCCGTACGAGAGGACCTACCTGGAATGCTACAGGTTCCGTGGAATCGACCCCGGTACCCTTTCAGGACGTCAGATCGTGGAATGCCGCGAGCGTGACCTTGAGAAGTACGCAAAGGAACTCATCAACACCGAGCTCTTCGACCCTGCCCGCGTAGGTATCCGTGGCGCAACCGTGCACGGACACTCGCTCCGTCTGGCAGAGGACGGCATGATGTTCGATATGCTCCAGCGCTGCATTCTCGACAAGAAGGCCGGCGTTGTGAAGTACGTGAAGAACCAGATCGGCGAGCCCCTTGACAAGGAAGTCAAGGTCGGAAAGCCCATGGACGACAAGTGGCTCAAGGCCCACACGACGATCTTCCACTCGCTCGGCGGAGTTCCCTACCGTGACGACGCAGAATACATCGAATGGGTACAGCGCATACACTCGCTGAGGACCAAATACGGCTTCATGCCAAAGGAGTGATTACGATGGCAAAAGCAAAAATCGAGAGAACCCAGAAACTCTTCCTCCAGTCCCTGAAGGAGAAGTTCGCAGAGGACCCCCAGTCTGACAAGACCGTATTCGCCCGCGAGGGTCTGAACCAGTCCCCAAGAAAGAGAGAGTTCGTGGAAGCCGGACGAAAGATGACGATGGCCCGTGGCATCAGCATGTACGACCCGGTACGCTGCCACCTCGGCGGTATCCCGCTCGGCCAGCGCCAGCTGATGACCTACGAGGTCTCCACCACCGGCGTATTCGTGGAGGGTGACGACCTGCACTTCGTCAACAACGCTGCAATGCAGCAGATGTGGGACGATATCAGGAGAACCGTGCTCGTGAACATGGACCTTGCCCACCAGACCCTGCAGAAGCGTCTCGGAAAGGAGGTCACCCCGGAGACCATCAACGAGTACCTGCACGTGTTGAACCACGCGATGCCCGGTGCAGCCGTTGTCCAGGAACACATGGTGGAGACCCACCCCGGCCTGGTCGATGACTGTTACTGTAAGGTATTCACCGGTGACGAAGAGATGGCCGACGACCTCGAGCCACAGTTCGTCATCCCCATCGACAAGCTCTTCCCGGCCAAGCAGGCCGCACAGCTGAAGGCTGCCGTCGGCAAGTCCCTGTGGCAGGCCGTCCACATCCCGACCACCGTATCAAGGACCTGTGATGGTGGAACGACCTCCAGGTGGTCTGCCATGCAGCTCGGTATGTCCTTCATCGGTGCCTACCGCATGTGCGCCGGAGAAGCCGCAGTCGCCGACCTGGCATTCGCAGCAAAGCACGCCGGTGTCGTGCAGATGGCCGACATCCTGCCTGCCCGCCGTGCCCGTGGACCAAACGAGCCCGGTGGAATCAAGTTCGGAAACTTCGCCGACATGATCCAGGGCGACCGGAAGTACCCGCACGACCCCGCCAGGGCATCCCTGGAAGTCGTCGGTGCCGGAACCATGCTCTTCGACCAGATCTGGCTCGGATCCTACATGTCCGGCGGTGTCGGGTTCACCCAGTATGCAACCGCTGCATACACCGACAACATCCTCGATGAGTACACCTACTACGGTATGGACTACATCAAGGACAAGTACAAGGTCGACTGGCAGAACCCGAACGAGAAGGACCGGGTAAAGGCCTCCCAGGACGTCGTCAACGACATCGCAACCGAGGTCTGCCTGAACGCAATGGAGCAGTACGAGCAGTTCCCGACCCTGATGGAGGACCACTTCGGCGGTTCCCAGCGTGC
>LKUF01000110.1 GCA_001412335.1 Methanolinea sp. SDB | reverse complement strand
CTCGAACCGGTATATCTTCCAAATTCCTGCACAACAAAGTCATGTGCCTCCCCGGGAACAAGCGTGAGAATGTGTTTTCCCGTGAGTTCATCCGGCTTATATCCGAGTATTGTCGTGACCTGGGGGCTGATATACTGGAAATGACCCCCCGGGTCAATCTCCCATATCATATCAGGCGAAGTCTCGATGAGTGCGCGGAACCATTCCTCCCTCTCACGGATCGATCTCCCGGCCATGACCTGGCTGGTCACATCCCTGATAAGTCCCCCGATACCCCTGCCCACACCAGCAGCGACAGGAAACTTCCGCGTTTCATACGTCCTGTCACCTGCTTCCTCTGTATTTATGACAAGGCGGTCTTCTGCGAGTGCCTGTTCGTCGCTTGAGCGGCATTTATGGGCCATCTCTGCCGGCATCAGGTCGAGATCGGTCTTTCCGAGTATCTCTGACTCCGCAATACCGAAAAAGTCCCGGTATGCGTCGTTGATCATCACGTACCTGAAGTCTTCATCCTTGAGAAATGCCATGTCCGACGACGCATTGATGAATGCCTTATGGCGCAGGTTGCTCTCATGTAATGCAAATTCGGCCTGTTTTTGTTCGGTGATATCGATTCCCATCCCTTCGTAGTATGCAAGAGTGCCATCCGGATTATCCACCCTTCGTGCTGTGAATGAGAGCCAGAATGGAGACCTGTCTCTTCGAACAAACAGGACTTCCCGTGATTCGACTCTCCCTGTCTCGTTGAGTGCCGCAAGGGCCGAAGCACGGTCTTCCGGATTTGCATACAGCTGGACTGTGATGTCCCGTACCTCGTCGAGCATCTGTTCCGGGCTGTCGTAGCCGAAGATTGCAGCAAATGCCGGGTTTACGGTGATGAGTCCCCCGTCAGGGTTGGTCTGAAAGATCCCGAGCAGTGAGTTTTCGAAGAATCCCCTGTACTTCTCTTCACTTATCCGAAGAGCTTCTTCCGCCCGTTTCTCCTCGGTGATATCCTGCACGATGGACCCGAAACGGAATCCAGTCTCCGTCCTGATTGGAAAGACTGTCTGGCGTGTAATTACCCGGGTACCGTCAGGACGCTCGATCTCCACTATTTTTAATCCTTTGAATGGAGATGTGCCGGACTGGAGGGCTTCGCGGAGCATCTTTTCGAACATGACCTGCCTCTCTGCTGTGCGACGCTCCTTTGGTACGATACAAAATATCACGTCCCACCAGTACCTTCCCATGACTTCGTCTCTCGGCAGGCCCGTGATCCGTTCCGAACCGGGATTCCATTCTATCACTCTTCCCTCTTCGTCGATGAGGGTGACCGATTCCTGGGTCATCTCGATAATGGAACGGAGGCGTGATTCACTCTCTTGTAAAGCCACCTCAGCCTTCTTCCGATCGGTGATATCCCGTATGGACTCTATGGCGCCGACGATCTCTCCCCCGACATCGTACAGCGGCGATGCGGTGAACCAGAAAGATGCTCCCTGCCCCTCATTGAAATGAGATAATGTTATCTCGGAGACAAGCTTGTTTCCTTCACGTGTGATAACCGGGTATCTGGAAGTGGTCAGGGGATCATCCCCGGTCACGAGGTCAATAAGGATGGGGCGACGTTCAAAGTAAAACGGGATAGCGTATTCATAATTGCCTTTCCCAACGATATCATCCGATTTTACACCAGTCAGTTTCTCGATTGCCTTATTCCAGGCGATCACCACGCCTTCCGTGTCTATTGCAAAGGTTGCATCAGGGAGGAAATCGATGATATCGGCAAGGCGTTTCCTGGACTCTACGAGCGAATTTTCTGCCTCTCTCCGTGTCACCGCCTGGATGACCTTGTGTCCAAGCTCGGTGAACTGGACTCTCGGATCACCCCCCTTCTGGAGATAGAAGTCCACACCGTTGTTGATGGCCTCGATAACGACCTCTTCGCGTCCTTTTCCGGTAAAGAGAATGAAAGGAAGAGTTCCGTAGAATTTCCTGACCTCTTTTAAAAATTCGAGACCGTTCATCACCGGCATCTGGTAATCGGAGATTATTGCATCATATCTTTCGGCCTTGAGAGCATCGAGTCCGTTTTGTGCGGAATCTACGGTATTGACTCTGAATTGCCCGGTTCGCTCGAGGAAGATCCTGGCGATTTCAAGAAGACTGGATTCGTCGTCGACGTATAGTACAGAGATCATATGCGAACCTGTTTTGGTAAGAATGGTTTGCTGATAAATCTAATAAATAAACTGACCGGGCATATACATGTCGGAAAATTTACAGCGATCCCGATTTATTCAACTTCCCATCCGCATACTCCGGGGTACGGGAAACAGGTGTGGGGAGACAAAGAGAGTTAGCCTTGGCTCTGCACCCGGATTATTGGGAGATGGAAATGTCGGTCATTCTTCCCCAGGAAATCCTGACAGTTCCTGGACATCGTAGCTGACACTTCGTATAAGGGTGCATATGGCCAGATCGATATGCCTGAGCTGGTCTATGGAGTTCTCTGCAACTGTGTCGAGGTTCTGCTTGTGCAGGGTTGAGGGTAAAACACCTCCAATGACTGCCAGAACCAGGAGAGCTATCACGAGAAAGATTATGATCACTCGTCCCTGGAG
>LKUF01000109.1 GCA_001412335.1 Methanolinea sp. SDB | reverse complement strand
TAAAAAAAATCACGCATCTCGCAGTCGCCTGGCAGAAGAACCCATCAAAAACCGGGATCCATATGAGCCGGGATTGCAAACTGCACAATTCATATATACTACATTCAATACTTTCTCATATCAGGAGGAGAAGAGATCCCTGCCAATGCCAAGGAAGAGATTGAGAGGATCAAAAAAGCTGAAAAAGAGTCTGTTCTTCTCGTAGAAAATGCCCGGAAGGATGCGGTGAGGATACAGGATGAAGCAGGTATTCACGCTGATCTCTACCGCCGCCAGCTTCATGAGGCAGCCGTATCGGAGATTGAGGCATACAGGGCCGAAAGAAAGGCCCTGGCAGAAGGGTCAGTATCAGAGATTACCCGCAAATCAACAGAATCCGCACGCCAGATGGAGATTGAATATAAAAACAGGATGAGCGGGGCAGCGGCGCATATCGCCGGAAAGGTGACAGGGAAGGATCATGTTTTATCCAGCCGAGATGAGAAGGGTAACAATAGGCGTGCATAATTCCTATGGCACCCGCATGGTCCGGGATTTGCATGATGCTGGGATACTTGAGATCATCTCTATAAGGGACGAAAAAAGCAGCATAAGCGAAATGCTTGAAAAGCCGGAGAGATCCCCCCTCACTGACACGATTTCGGATTATCTTCTCAGGCTCGAACGGGTATTTGAACTGTTCTCAGAAATTCCCGTGCAGGAGGAGAGCCTGCTAAAGGGATTTCTCTCTCCCCTTATTATTACGCCCTGTCCGGTTACACGCCGCCCGGTCCGGGAATTATACCGCGAGATCGAGGAACTGCTGAATGAACTCGACAGGATCCCTGGAATCAAGGAAGAACTGGCCTTTAACAAGGAGGAGAAAGAACGGCTTTTAAAGGAGATCGAAGCTGTCGAATTGTTAAAGCCCCTCGGAATGAGGCTGGAGTATATCGGGGATTCTGAGTTTGTATCTATCATTGCCGGGAGGGTCGATACCGAAAAAGTCCCCGGGTTACTCCAGGACATCGAAGGAGCAGCGATTGACGAGATCTTTCTATCACAGGTCGAAACCGGAAACCAGGCCCTTGTCCTGATCGTGCTGCCGCGAACGCGAAAGGAGGAGATCGCAGGACACATCCGTGCCCCCCGGTTCCAGTCGATCGAGGTGTCATACCCGGGTATGCCGGACGAGGCACTTGCGCAGATGAAGGCAGAATATTCAGGGGTCATCGCAGAGACTGATCGACTTGTCACGGAACTTGCCACGCTGAGAGATTCATACGGTGCCCGGCTCAGGGCGCTCCGGGAGGAATTACGGATTGAAAAAGAGGAACTGGAGATACGCACCTCGTGCGGAAAGACAGGTGAGACGACCTTCATCGAGGGGTGGGCCAGGGCAGATGACATCGGCCGGATTGAGAGTACCCTTGATACTGCAGCAGAGGGCTGCATCTTCATTCACTCGGACAGGACGGCGAGAGACAAAGACGATGCGCCGGTAGACTACGATAACCCCTGGTGGTTAAAACCCTTCGAAATGCTCACCACCACGTTTGCACGCCCGCTCTACAGGGAGATAGATCCCACACCGTTCATCGCCCCGATTTTTGTCCTCTTCTTTGGGCTGATGATGGGAGATGCCGCGTACGGGATCATTCTTACTCTCTGTGGCCTTTTTCTCTATTCCAGAATTGGGCCTGCAGATCCCGGCATGCGGGACATGAGTTTTATCCTGGTGTTTTGCGGGATATCCGCAACGTTGTTTGGTGCAATCCAGGGAGGATGGTTCGGCGATTTCCTCCCCCGATACTTTGACATCACACCTCCGTTCGTTCTCCTCGAACCGTTGAAGGATCCGATAGCATTCTTCCAGCTTTCGCTCCTGATCGGAGTTGTCCATATCAACCTCGGCTTATTCCTTGCATTCTTCCAGAACGTGAAGTCAGGGGCCTACAGGACGATGGTGTTTGAGCAGGGGGTCTGGTTCATAATCCAGCCCTGTGCAGCCGTCCTGCTTGCTTCATTTTTTGCCTGGACGTATATCCCGCCCATGCTTATCACGGTTGCCGAGGCAGGTGCTCTTGTCGGGCTTGTCATGATATTCTATTACAACGGCCCCATGGGATTCTTCGGCCTAACCGGCTTTTTGGGAGACTGGCTTTCCTATGTCCGTATAATGGCCCTGTCACTGGCCACCGGGGGAATTGCAATGACGATAAATATTCTCGCAGCACTCATCTCCGCGATACACCCCCTGATGATCATTCCGGCGGTCATTATCTTCGTCGGCGGACAGATCTTCAATCTCGTCATTCAATCCCTCGGAGGAGTGATCCATGCAATCCGCCTGCAGTACATAGAATTTTTCGGCAAGTTCTACACGGGAGGCGGCAGGGAATTCTCTCCATTTCGTGCAGAGAGGAGATATACAACACTGGAAGGAGGTAATCTGTAATGCCAATAAGTCTTGGAGCGGCGCTCATGGCTATCGGAGCAGGGATTGCAGTGGGATTTTCCGCCATCGGAGCCGGCATCGGGGTTGGTATCACCGGGGCATCATCGGCCGGAGTCACATCCGAGCGGCCTGAAAAGTTCGGTGCCGCATTGATATTTTCCGCCATTCCCCAGACGCAGGCGATCTACGGGCTTCTCGTGGCGGTGCTCATCCTGCTCTCCGCCGGGTTTTTCGGAGGTCTCTCCGGCGAGGTTCCGGTCTCTGCGGGGCTTGCAGGTATCGGGGCCGGTCTTGCGGCGGGAATAGCAGGACTCTCCTCGATTGGCCAGGGTATCGCAGCATCATCGGGAATAGCAGTCACCGCAAACAAGCCCGAGATGTTTGGCAAAAGTGTGGTCTTTTCAGTAATATGTGAGACACAGGCGATCTACGGACTGCTCATCGCTGTACTGCTCCTGGTATTCTCAGGTCTTCTTTCAGGAAATTTCATCGTCTCCGCTGCTGTCGGACTTGCCGCTGTCGGATGCGGCCTCGCCATTGGTCTGTCAGGGATTTCCGCCATTGGCCAGGGTATCGCGGCCGCATCAGGGATAACCGCGACTGCCGAGAATCCTGACATGTTCGGAAGGGGGGTGGTCTTTGCGGCGATATGTGAGACACAGGCGATCTACGGGCTTCTCGTCGCTATCCTGGTCATGTCCTTTACGGGCATGTTTACCGGCAGCCTCATCTCGACCCTTGCCGCCGGAGTGGTCGCCATCGGTTGTGGATTCGCGGTTGGATTTGCAGGTTTTTCCGCTATTGGACAGGGTATCGCAGCATCAGCCGGAATCGGGGCCACTTCCGAAAATTCCGACATGTTCGGGAGAGGTATCGTCTTCTCTGCCATCTGCGAGACGCAGGCGATCTACGGGCTCCTTGTCGC
>LKUF01000108.1 GCA_001412335.1 Methanolinea sp. SDB | reverse complement strand
CGTATCTCCACATCCTTTTC
Source organism: Methanolinea sp. SDB (assembly GCA_001412335.1). Taxonomy (GTDB): domain Archaea; phylum Halobacteriota; class Methanomicrobia; order Methanomicrobiales; family Methanospirillaceae; genus SD8. The sequence goes on along the minus strand of LKUF01000108.1, from coordinate 2,136 downwards.
CTGCACAAATTCTCCCGGGTAGCGGACGATCAGGTACTCGCCGCTCTCGGTCACAACCGGATCCCCCCGCGATACATAGGGCCCGATCTTCGAGAGTATCATCGCCCGGTTCTCTTCAAACACGCTCTCATCCAGGCCTTCTCTCATCTGGACGGAAAAATCCCGTGAATACAACGTGTAGTTATTCTCCGAAAAACCCTGCATCAGGTTGTCGGTGACCGGATCTGCAAATGCGATGATTGCTGACCGCTCCTCCGGTGGCAGTGGCACCTCGCGGCTGACACACCCGCATGAACTGATCGCGATGACCCCTGCAAGGAGGAGGAGAATTGTGAATCTGTCCGTCATCATGTAATTGATACCCTGTGTATGAATAATACAGGCTGAAAAGATGCGAGGGGAGGGATGTCAGAACCCTGAATATGGAATGCATCACCCAGACGTTTCTGTAAAAGCGTATCCTGCTGTAGGTATTCATACCCCACCGCCGCGACGTCGAGCGAATGGTAGGCAAGAAGGTGATACTGTGACGGATCATCAACAGATTTTGCCCAGTACCGGTAGAAGGACTGATCCATATCTTATCTGAATAAAGTCCGCTCCACACAAAAAGGTTCAGTTTTATTTTGAATCAATAGCCTGACTCTCAATGACTCGCTCTTTTCCGGTCGCTCGGGCCGCTGCGGCCAGTCTGGCTCCGCTAATGCGTCGCCTGTTCCCCTCACCCCCCACCCTTGCGTCATGCCGGGGGATAGGCGAGTATCCCCCTCTCTCCGCACCCTTCGGGCCGGGCTCTCCTCTCCCTGAGGGAGAGGCAGTGAGCAGGATGGAGGCCTGCCGGCATGCACCAATACAGAAAAACCGATCCGTTCTGCAAACGCCGCACCGAAAAGAGATCTATGACGGCTCTCTTACCGAAGCGTCACGGTTGACTCATGAGTCCGTAGATCGCGGCGACGACCTCGCTGACTTTTTCAGGTGAGATATGCCCTACAATATTGGCAATAATGGAATATTCGGCCGTGAATATCTTGTTCGGCCGTATAAAACTCTCCTTGCGCAATGACCCATGGACAAAATCACCCGATTGAAGAGGAATAGAATAGGGATCACCATATGAGCTGCTCGTAATCTGGCACAGGATGATATCGTCGCCTTTCAGGGCGGCAATGACGAGGGCAGGCCGTTTTTTTGACCCGGAAAGGTCGGAAAAAGGAAATGGTACGCTGACAATGTCTCCCTTTACAGGTCTGCCCACGCCTCGTCCTCCTCAGGTCGCAGCCAGTCTTTTGCGAGCGATGCCTCGCTCATGAGGAGGATGTCCGGTCTTTTCAGCAGTTCTGGTTCCTGTATGCCGCATTCCATGGCCATATCAGATGCCTCTTCATCTGCCATAAAGGGACCGGATTCGGTCCCTTCAAGGTCATCCTCGCATAACTGGAAGAGATCGGGAGGGATGGTATAGCCGGTCCCCACTTCCCGCCAGAGCCGGTATCGGTGTGAGAGTGCACTCACTGCAGTCGCAGAGTTTTTCCGCAGGACTTCAAGAACCTCCTGGAAGATTCCTTTCTCCTCCCCGGTAAACAGGCCGCGGTCAGCGTGCTGTAATGGTTTGAACCGGTAGTGAACCACACGAGGTGACGGATACCTCCTGGTGACCTGGATGTACTCGTTCGAACACGAAGTAAGGGCATATGCGACAGGGGGGACGGGGCCAAACGGCATACGGATGTATTCATCCTCGAGGAGCGTCTCTCCCCGGCGATTGAAGATGATGAGATCGACGAAGAAGACAAACTTCATCAGCTTCGTCCGGCCTATCCCCGGATACTCCTCGATGGCGTAAAGGATAGCGTTGACCTGCTTATTTCTCTTCATACCTTCTTCATGGGTATTTTGCAGAACAGATATATACAATATTCGGGTGGCGGAAGACAGGAAAACGGGCAATTGTTCGGTTTTTCCTGAAAAAGACCCGGGTTGGTACCGGGGAAATGCAGACCGACCGGTCCACCTGGCAGACGGTGAGAGCGGACGGAGACGAAGCGGAGCGAGCACTCTGCCCCGTCATAAGGAGCCAATCAACCCCCGGGGCGGCGCCCACGCGGCGGGGGGCGAAGCCCCTCCTTTAGCGTA
>LKUF01000107.1 GCA_001412335.1 Methanolinea sp. SDB | reverse complement strand
AGCGCCCGTTCCTTGGTGGACTTTCCTTTCAGACTGACAATGCCGTATTCGGTGGCAAGGTAGTCAGTGTCTGCCCGCGGGGTGGTAACAACGGAACCGCTCATGAGCCGGGGTACAATCCTGGAGATAGTACCGCCTTTTGCCGTAGAATAAAACGCGAGGATGGACTTGCCGCCTCTCGAGGCAAACGCCCCCCTTACAAAATCCAGCTGGCCGCCGGTTCCGGAAAAGGTCGATCCTTCGAGATACTCTGCGTTTGCCTGCCCGAGCAGGTCCACTTCCAAAACAGAGTTGATTGAAGTCATGAAATCATTTTTTGCAATGATCGCGGGATTACAGACATATGAGGAGGAATAACTCTCGATTGCCGGGTTATCATTCATAAACTCGTACATGCGCCGCGTTCCAGCCGCTGTAGTGAATATGTGTTTTCTTGGGTGGAGCGTTTTTTTCCTGCCGGTAATCACACCCTTCTCGATAAGGTCCATCATGCTCTCTGTGAAAAGTTCGGTATGTATACCGAGATCTGTATGATCAGAGAGGTACCTGGCAACAGCGTTGGGCACGGTTCCAATCCCAAGCTGAATCGTCGCCCCGTCCGGGACCAGTTTTGCAATGGCCGGCCCGAGGATATCATCTTCAGGTTTTGCATCCGGAAACCGGAGCTCGAGAAGCGGTACGTGGTTCTCGACAATCACGTCCACCTCCGAGATATGCAGCTGAGAATCGCCAAAAACGCGGGGCATGTTCCTGTTCACTTCGACGATAAGCCTCTTGCAGTGCCGGGCTGCCGATGAGATGTAGTCATTGCTGGTGCCAAAACTGAAATAGCCTGCCTTGTCCATCGGAGCGACGGTTGTCATAACGACATCGACTTCCATGAATTCGGAGACGAGCTTTGGGATCTGGTGGAGATACGAAGGGACGTGATAGTTCAGCCCCACCCGTGTCATATCCCGATCCGCGGCGCCTACGAACCACGAGTGGTTCAGGAGACAGTCGCAGAGGTCGGGCGCAAGGACCGAACGGGCTGTATGTTCCCTGGGGAGAAATGTATAAAGCATGACCCCCTTCAGGGCACCTGCCCGGGCAGCGTCGGCAAGAGCCGAGAGGAGTGCCGGCGGCTGGGTGACGCTCATACCATAAACCACCGTATCTCCACTTTTCACCAGTCGGATAGCATCTTCCGGACCGTTTTTTTTCTTCTCGTATTCTCGGGCAAAGTCTGTCATGGCATCCCCTGAAACCAGTAATCCAGGCTGTGAGTTAATATGGATTTCTCCGGCTGATTTCTATAAAGCCTTTAATCCGCATCAATTATGTAATTTCATGTTGATATGAATCATTCGAGAATAATTACAACTTCGTTCTCTGCGCGGTCATAAATCCACGAGAGAATTGAACCCGGATTCTTTCTTCACAGCTGGGGCTTATTCTCCATAATTTCAGCTAAATTTTTAAAATAAATTTCAATATGACGATATTTTTTGAATTATGGAATTTTTAGGATTTGATTTTTCCTGGATAAATCTCCTCTCCCGGATTAGTGGAATTGACTCCGTATCGCATTACCGGGTTCTTGAGGCAAAGAAAAAAAAGAGATCTTCCCTCAACAATTTTAAATTAGAATTACGAAGTCTTGGACATCGAGAAGAGGTGAGACT
>LKUF01000106.1 GCA_001412335.1 Methanolinea sp. SDB | reverse complement strand
CCCTTGTTGTTGATCTTCTGGACCGCCCCGGCCGAATCGGTATATTCGATCACCCAGTCCTCACCCGACGACGTGTAGACCTTTACGCTCCCGGCATCGGCCGTCACCAGGAACTCCGCCGGTTCATCGTTGCTGGACTGTGCTTTGGCCGAGATGATGGTCCTCTCTGGCGGGGTAGTGGTGGGAACGGTCGTTGCACGGACGAACGGTTCGTTCACGGTTATCTCCACGGTCCCGATGTAGCCTTTCGCGTCGGTGAAACTGACCTCGTAGGTCCCGGTCTCGTTTATGGCGACCTCCTTCGTAAACGATCCGTCATACTGGGTCGGGATATATTCCGGACCGGAGACTACCTGGTCTCCCGGCCCTATCACCTCGATCTGGACACCGGCATCGGAGATTCCCTTGATATGGCCCCATATCTCCATGCTTCCGTCCAACTCCTGCGTCGTCGGAGATCGAAGGACGACCTCGTCGGTCCGGTCGATGATCTCGATCACGCGGATCGTCACCGAATTTCCCAGGTACGAGTACCCGGCAATTCCCGGTACCTCGACTTTATGCAGTCCCTTCGTCAGGTCCTTGGTATCGAAGATGACTGAAAAGTCCTTCTTTCCCTGGAGGGTTACAGTTTTCCTCTCGACCTCCTGGGTCACGTAATCCGAGCGGTACAGGACGATGTCGACGCTGATCCCTGCAGGAAGATTACTTGTCCCGTTCACCACCAGGGGTATACCTTTCTGGACCTTCATCGGGGCATCGATGACGATCTCGTATGCTGCAGCGGACCCGGCAAGCATCATCATGCATATGGCCGCAAAGATCAGGATTCTTGCACCGCAACGGTTTCTGCACGTATTCTTTCGCATTTGGCACATCCGGAAAAGATTGGAGAAACACCACAAAACGAGTGATATTGTGTATATTTTTTCTTTTTGCCAATATAATACGTTGTTGGATACGGATGCCCTGACCCGGGGTTTTCGCCCGTATGCAAAAAACCCCCCGTGCCGGTCTCATTTTCCCGTCATCATCCGGATCAGCCCGGAGAATCGGGGGATACCATTCAGCTGCCCCCGATCCATCAGGGTCTTTCAGTCATTCCCCAGGGAGATCTCTGTATATACAAACAGGACCAATATATTCCCTTGAAGATGACCCCGATCTCTCCTGAAAAACCACTTGCCTGCTGGAAGGGAAGCGACCGATTTGAGGAAGAGGTGGTATCCACCCTCACCGTCATTCTCAAGACCACGGGATGCACCTGGAACCGCTGTCGCATGTGCAGTTACCGAAACGTCCGGTTTTCAGCCGCAGGTGAAGAACAATCTAACGATCTCATCCTCGGCCAGCTCCGCTGGGTGAAAGCGAATCAAAGACTCGA
>LKUF01000105.1 GCA_001412335.1 Methanolinea sp. SDB | reverse complement strand
GCGGATATCACCATCCCTGACACCTATCCCGGGCAACCGGTGACCATGCGCCATCTCATGACCCACACGGCAGGGTTCGAGGACTCTGCCCTTCGCATGACATGGATCGACCACACGGATATCATCTCTTTCCGCCAGTACTGTGCCGAGAACATCCCTGCCCGGGTCCGTCCACCAGGAAAAGCCTCGTCGTACTCCAACTACGGCACCACTCTCGCGGCAGTCGTGGTCGAGGACGTATCAGGAACTCCCTTTGAGCAGTACCTGCAGGCGAACATCCTCTCGCCGCTCGGGATGTACAACACCAGCATCCGGGAGAACCTCCCGCCGGACCTTGCCTCACGGCTCGCACAGGGATACACCTTCGGCAACAACGAAAACCACCCGACCGGGGACATGATCCTCACCATCGGCCCTGCCGGGGGCATCAGTTCCACCGCACCCGACATGGCGGACTTCATGATCGCCCACCTGCAGAACGGTGCCTTCGGCGACACGGCGATCCTCGCCCCCGAGACCGCAGAGCTGATGCATGCCCGGGCGTTCGCAAACGATCCCCGTGTTGCAGGGATGTGCCTCGGGTTCTACGAGCAGTTCTACAACGGCCGGCGGGCCATCGCCCACGGGGGCGACACTGACACGTTCCATTCCCTTCTCCTCCTCCTGCCGGAGGAGCAGGCCGGGTTCTTCGTCTCCGGCAACAGCGTCGGGGGGAAGGGGCTTCGCAATGCGCTCTTCGCTGCGTTCATGGACCACTATTACCCTGGTGGAGAGGAGGATCTTCCCCTGCCCGATCCGTCAGGCTCTGCCATGCATGAGAAGTATGCCGGGACGTACATGATGAACCGGCACAACTACGCCGGGTTCGAGAGATACTTCTCGCTTCCGGCTTCCATCGACGTCGCTTCGTCACCCGACGGGACGCTCACCGTCACGACCAGCACAGGCCCTGCCCAATACGTCGAGGCAGAGCCAGGGGTCTTCTCCCGGGCAGATGCCAGCCGGCCGGTCAGCGGTGATATCGTCTTCCATACCACTGCAGACGGTTCGGTCGACTTCTATGCACACGTGAACGAACCCCCGCTGGTCTATGACCGTGTCCCGTGGTACGCGACCACCGGCTTTGGGGAGGGGCTGAAGTATGCGGCAGGAATCGTCCTCGCGACGGTGCTGCTCTGGCCGCTGCTCGCCCTGTTCCGGCGCACGCATGCCGTCCCCGAACCGCAGGCGCAGAAGCCCGCCGTCATCGCACGGTGGACCGCCGGGGCGGCGGCACTCCTCCTCCTCGCCTTCGCCTTCCTCCTGGTCCCGTGGGTCTCAAACGACGCGGCCATCCTGACCCAATACATGGAGACCCAGGACATCCCTGCGGTTCTCACCGCTGTCCTGGCGGTTCCGGTCATCGCCCTGGTTCTCACCGTGGCGACCATCACCGCTGCCGTTCTTGCCTGGCGGGAGAGATACTGGACGTTCCCCCACCGCCTGCACTACACCGCCGTCGCCGTCGCGCTGGTCGCACTGCTCTGGTGGGTGAACACGAACAACCTCTGGGCCTGGTGCCTCTGAATCGAAAACCCAATTTTTTTCCGGAGGAGGAGCATATCCGAAAAATGGGTGAATGGCCGGGGATACCCTTTGAGATGGCTGTTTCCCGAAATTTCTGGTATGCCCAAGTTCCGGGACGATATGATGGAGAGCGAGGGACCATACTGACCCACCGATCAAAACAAATGCGTGGAGCATAACTTCATCGAATACACCGATGCAGGGTCGGCCTTGTCGTCAAAGAAGCAATTTAAGAGCGTTTTTAGGGAATACTTTTATAAACACGTTGATGAATAGTTAATCTGGTGAACTTCAATGGGATTTAAGGATGAAGCACTTGACAAGATTGGCGCATTGTTGACCGCTGCTTTCGGGCTGGTCGCAGCGCTTGCATGGAACGGAGCAATCCAGGAGATCTTCAAGCAGTTCTTTGGGGAAAGCAGCACGATTGCCGCCCAGTTGATATATGCGATCGTCGTAACCCTCATAGCGGTGATCGTGACGATCTACATCGCACGGGCAATCTCGCACGCAAAAGGCGAGGAAAAGAAGGATTAAAAGATCCAACATTTTTTTTATCTCCTGTTTTTCCGGAAGAGAAAGAGCGGTGGGAAGGACCCTGTACCGCCCGACCGGCAGGATCGATCCTGTTCCAGTTATATGAGATCGGCGCCATACCTCTGCTTTAGCCTATGATCATTCTTCGGTGCCGTACCTGCAGGGGAACAGGGGAGATCCCAAACACACAGTACAAAATCTGCCAGTCGCTCAAGTCCCATGACACGAAGAAATACTTCCACATCATGACAGGGGACTCACAGGGAGACGACGAGTTGATGGAACAGGACGCCTGCAACAACGTCCCGGAGACCGTCACCTGCCCGGTCTGCGAAGGAGCAGGCACGATCGCCTTCGACGAGGAGGAGTGGGACCTTCAGGTCGTGACAGAAGGGGAAGAGGGATAGGCCTGCTCGGCAGGGAATATTATTCCAATCGTTGATGCTCTTTTCCTGTTCATTATTGATATACAGGATAACCTGATTTCACTGAATCCCACGTAAAAACCCGGTTTTTACACCCAGTTCCAGAATCCTGCATCCTGCCCGACCGGCATATTCCAGGACAAAACCCCTTCAAGCAGGACCTGCCACTCAATCCAATCGAAAACCGGACGGGCGGACTCCTCATGGGCAACCCTGGGATCGCCACCTCCCGCTCGTCCCGGCAGCATGCCCCGATTGAGATGAGTACATACGTATCAAAGGTATTATTCGTCCTGGTGAAAACCGACAATAATATAGTTTAATTAACTTAAGAAAAAATAAAAAGGAAATATTATTGTCAGATAATGCGGAGAATCATCACAATCAGATCATGGATGTAACATGAAAATTGGAACATGCTTCCTCGTTACCGTACTGGTGCTCTGCACCATATGCCCGATCACCGCTACCGACAAAGGGATTGCTGAGCCCCCAATTATAGCATACGCAAACGACACCACGACGATTCTGAACGCGGTCAATAATTCTGCCGGGAATGGCACAGGTCCACTCTCCTGTAGTTCCCTCACCCCCGATGATGACCGCCCTGCAATCCGGTTTGCGAAATGCGCCGTACCGGAGATCATCTGGGGACCGTACCTGACAGGCACCACGACAACCGGCACGGTCGTGAACGTGAAGACTGATATCCCAACCACCGTTACGGTGGAGTATGCGACAGACACCTACCACACGATGCATGGGATGTTTGATATGAGCGCGACAGACGGGATGAACGATACGCTCCACCATGTCGCCCTTGCAGGGCTATCACCCGACACCCACTACCACTATCATGTCGTCTATGACGGCCAGGCGACCGGTGACCTCAACTTCCGAACATTCCCAGAGAGCGGTGCATTCACCTTTGCGGTTTACAGCGACACCCAGGACCAGCTGCCCACGTTCAGCCAGCTAGAGCGGCACAAGATCGTCGCCGACCGGATCGCAGAAGAGCCTGATGTCGCATTCGTCCTGCATTCGGGCGACCTGGTAAACGATCCCGCTAACCTCTCGGACTGGAACAGGTACTTCGCCGCCGGAGCACCGATGATGGCGAATATCACGGTATTTCCAGCGCTCGGGAACCATGATGCAAACCACACCACTTACTACGAGGCATACGGAATGCCTGAATATTATTCGTTCGACTGCAGTGAGGTGCATGTGGCCGTCCTCGACAGCAACAGCTGGGCCTGGCCGGATTTTCCCGCACAGAGCGCCTGGCTCGCACAGGATTTACAGACGGAAAAATCGTTTAAGTTCGTCTCGTTCCACCATCCACCCTATACCTCGGAGCGGAACCATTTCGGCGGCTATGAAAATATCCGGCTCGAGTGGGAAGACGAGTTCATGGAGAACAATGTTGTCGCAGTATTCAACGGGCATGTCCATGCCTACGAGCGATTCTTCGCGAACGGAATTCACTATTTTGTCTCCGGAACAGGAGGGGGACCAGCCTACAACCTCATGTATCCAAGAGCCGGGTTTTCAGAAAACAGTCTGGAGTATGTACTCGCCTATATTCGGGTGACCGTCGACCCGGCGGCTCGTACTGCAACGGCAGAGGTAATCCGGGTAGCGGATGTATCGTCTGATCTCAAGAACATCACGACGGTCTATCCCCCGGGAACTGTCTTCGAGACGGTTGTTATGTGCCTGGGGAGTCTCCCGTTAGCCGATTTTGAGGCTGATATCACCGGTGGCACCACCCCACTTACCGTGCAGTTTACTGACCGGTCTACAGGTGCCGGCATCACAGACTGGGCATGGGACTTCGACAACGACGGTATGATCGATTCGGCCGACCAGAATCCGACATTCACCTATGAAACCCCAGGCACCTTTACAGTCTCATTGACCGTGACCGATGCGGCCGGCAGCGATTCCGAAGTAAAAACCGACTTCATCACGGTGATTCCAGAGCAGCAGGGAAATAATACCGTCTATCTCTCCCCGGCCACATCATCGGTTGCGAACGGTATTACCACCGATTACGAAATACGGGTATCCTCCCTCCCGGATGGCCTTGCAGGGTACGACCTCCGGGTCACGCTCGACAACTCCTCCATCGCGGAGATTGTCGGGGTCCAGTACCCTGCCTGGGTGATGCTGAACAACACCAACCCTGAGCCGCCCGCTGACTCACTCATCCTGAGCATCGTCGATCTGGGGAGACAGGTCGAGCCGGGAGCCGGAAACACACTCCTTGCGACCATCACCATCCGTGCCGACAGCACAGGAACCAGTGCAATTACCCTATCCGACGTGAACATGGACGCCGATGGCGGAGACCTGATAACGCTGGACGTCACCTCGGGCGAGATCGTGGTCTATGTCCCAATGGCCGCCGACTTCGAGGCGAATGTCACGTCCGGACGAGCTTCCCTTACCCGGCCCCTGTTCGTCGCCTTCACCGATCTCTCCACCGGTGTGCCGCCGGGATCGCTCTGGTCATGGGACTTTGACAACGACGGCGTCGAGGACAGCACGCTCCAGAACCCGGTGACCTCGTATACCAGGCCGGGCATCTACACGGTGAGCCTCATGGTGCAGAACACGTACAGCTCTGATACAGAGACAAAAACCGATTATATCCAGGTCACCTCGTATGTCAAGCCCTTCCCGGGCCAGATCAACGAGCCGACCGACCCCGATGGTGATAACCTCTATGAGGACATCAACGGGAACGGGAGGCTGGACTATGATGATATCGTCCTGTATTACGAGAACATGCAGTGGATCCGCGACCAGGCCGATGTCGGAATCGAGCCGTATGACTACAACCAGAACGGCCGGATCGACTACGACGATGTCGTCGTACTGTACCAGGAGCTGCTGGCGAGCCATCCATGAGTCTCCCGGAATTTTCAAACTCATTTTTTAATCGGGTTAATTTAATCCAATTAATTAAATCCAAAAAGTAAATCTTATTACCAGCGGAAGTAAAGGAACTCCTTCAAACACATTTGATTAACAACTAAAGAAAGGAAAGGAGAATGTCTATTATGTCCGCGAAATCTTTACTGGTGACTGCAATCCTGCTTCTTGCAGTATGCATGATCGCGCCGGTGGTGGCCGCGTCCACGCAGGTCGAGATCATAAAGTATGCGAATGACGGCACGACCATCCTCGACCAGAAGACGGTCAACTATTCCTGGATGGAGGCCAACCTGCCGGTCCTCGGGGACGGGACGACCCACTATTACCACCAGGGCCCGGTCTTCGTGGATGACGCCAACGAGACTCTTGAACAGGAGCTCAGGTGGAACCTGGCTGAGGATCAAAACTGCTATCCATACAAGGATATGGGTGCGGTAAAGGGTACCAACGTAAAAGACCTCTGCGACCTGGTAGGGGGGATGTCCCCCGGGGAAGAGGTGAAGATCCTTTCATCCGATGGGTTTTCGAAGTGGTTTGCCTATGAGAACGTCTACGGCTATTCCTCCCGTGAAGGGCCCATCGGTCTCACCTGGTACATGAACGGGAATTACCCCGACACCGGTTATTCCGATGGTATGCGCCTCGTGTGGTTTGCGGACACCTCGGTCAACCCCTGGGGCGAGCATGTGTTCGGTAACTGGGACTGGCACGAGGCAGCTGCTGAAGAGTACTGGTATTACTACATCCAGGGCAGTGAGCAGTACCCGACCACAACAGGTCCTTCGGCAAAGTACGTGAACCGGGTCTACATCTACAGCGACGACGAGCCGCCTGTTGCACCGGTTGCCGATTTCACCGCGGACGTGACAGAAGGCGATGCACCGCTCACCGTCCAGTTCACCGACGCATCAACCGGTGACGGCATCACCGACTGGGCCTGGGACTTCGAGAACGACGG
>LKUF01000104.1 GCA_001412335.1 Methanolinea sp. SDB | reverse complement strand
GCGGTTCTTGATTCCACGGTATTCTTCTGCGATCTCCCGGTCACCGGAGAACTCTACGTTCCGCCGTCGGTCATCTCCGAACTCCGGGATATTCGTGCAAAGAGCCGGTTCGACACGCTTCGTGTGCACGGGCTCCAGGTGAAGGAGCCCGGGAAAGAATCCCGTGCACGATCAGAGGATGCAGCCCGGCGAACCGGCGATCTCCCGGTCCTGTCGGCGACCGATCTCGACATACTCGCACTTGCACTCGAAGAGGGCTGCGTGATCATGACCGATGATTTTGCGGTCCAGAATGTGGCCCTTGAACTGAAGATCGCGGTAATTCCCATCCAGCAGAGGCCTGCGAGGAGGATCAAGTGGCGTTTCCGGTGTATCGGGTGCGGCAGGTATTATGAAGAGGAGTGCGAGTGTCCTGTCTGCGGCTCGCGTGTGAAAAGAAAACTTAAATAGATGTGTGTAAACGTTTCTCCATGTCATCGCTCGATGACCTGATACAGAAGGCAAAGATGCTTCTCTCTGAAGGGCACAGTCCCGGGCAGATCGCAGACGAGCTGTCTCTTTCCATGGAGACAGTCACCTGGCTTTTAACCCAGCAGAAGGGCATGGAGATACCAAAGGATGTCCACATCGACTGGACTGCCGTGAGCGGGCATGCACCATTGCTTGACGAAATAGCGATGATGATGCTGAAGAGGTATTACATTGCGCTTGATGAGAAGGATGAGACCTCCCCGGAGAAATTCCCGACCGTGATCGTCGGCATTGCGATCTCGGGGATCCCGCTGGCAACGCTCATAGCCGTTGAGGAGGACGTAAAGATTGCCATTTACCACCCTGCAAAGCACAGCACCCAGGAGCCGCCCGTGGGATCCGTATCCGGAAACTTCGCAACGATTGCTGGTGAGCGGTGTATTATCGTTGATGATGTCATCACTTCTGGCAACACGATGCACGAAGTTGTGCGTTATCTCCGGAGGCATGGTTCGGTGCCGGTGGCCATCTGGGTGATGTTTGACAAGCGCGATCTTCGCGATGTCGATGGCGTTCCTGTCTATTCTCTCTTCCAGATATCCCGTATCGACTGAGGGGAAGATCTCCACCCCTCACTCAATATAGGATAATTTATATAGAAGTTCAATTCCATCTTTAACAACATTGGAGGATAAATACCATGCTTGGAGGACAACCAATCATAATTCTTAAGGAAAATGTTGAGCGCAACCGGGGTCTTGAGGCCCAGCGCTCCAACATCGCCGCGGCGAAGGCCATTGCAAGTGCAGTACGGACAACCCTCGGACCGCGTGGTATGGACAAGATGCTCGTGGGCGGCACGGGAGATGTGACGATCAGCAACGACGGTGCAACAATTCTTCACGAGATTGCAGTCCAGCACCCTGGTGCCAAGATGGTCATCGAGGTGGCCGAAGCCCAGGACGACGAGGTCGGAGACGGAACGACCACCGCAGTCATCCTTGTCGGTTCGCTCATGGAGAAGGCAGAGGATATGATCGAGAAGAAGATCCACCCGACCATCATCGGCAAGGGATACCAGCTGGGCATGGAGAAGGCCCTCGAGATTCTCAACGAACTGGCGATTGATATCAAGCCCGATGACCGGGAGATGCTCATCCGGATCGCGGATACCGCGATGACGGGCAAGTCCATCGAATCTGTGAAGGAGAAGCTGAACGAGATCGTGGTCGATTCGGTGATGATAGTCGCCGAACGCGAGGGCAATACGGTGAGCATCGACCAGGACAACGTGATGATCAAGAAGCAGGCTGGCGATACCATGGACGACGCGGAGCTTGTCAGGGGTATTGTCATCGACAAGACACGGCTCAGCGAAGATATGCCCCACAAGGTGAAGTCGGCGAAGATCGCACTTGTCACAAGTCCCCTGGAGATCAAGAAGACCCAGACGAAGGCCAAGATCAGGATCAGCTCGAGCGACCAGGTGAATGCGTTCGGTGTCCAGGAACGCGAGGCACTGAAGAAGTATGCCGACGCGGTTATCGCAAGCGGCGCAAACGTTCTCCTGTGCCAGAAGGGAATAGCCGAGGCGGTTGGGTTTTACCTGGCCAAGGGCGGCGTGCTGGCCGTTGAAGATGTCCCTGAAAAAGATATGAAATTCGCGGCAAAGGCGCTCAATGCAGAGATGGTGAGCAAGCCTGACGAACTCACTCCTGAACTGCTCGGGACGGCAAAGTTAGTCGAGCAAATAGAGGATGCAGAACTCATCAAGATCTCCGGGTGCGAGAACCCGAAGGCTGTCACTATCCTCCTTCGGGGTTCCACAAATTACCTCCTTGACGAGCTGGAGAGAGCGGTGGTCGACGGGACCCGGGTGGTCATGGACGTGATGGAGGACGGCAAGATGCTTGCAGGCGGCGGTTCGGTTGAGACCGAGCTTCTCCTGAGGATCCGCGATTATGCGTCAACCGTCGGCGGGCGTGCCCAGTTGGCAATCGAGAAGTATGCCGAATCCTTCGAGGCGATCCCTATCACGCTCGCTGAGAACTCAGGATTCAACCCGCTCGACAAGCTGGTGGATCTCAAGAATGCCCATTCGAAGGGCAAGACGCATGCTGGTCTCAATGTCTACGACGGAAAGGTGATCGACATGCTCAAGGCGAAGGTCGTCGAACCCCTCCGCTCCAAGAGACAGTCGGTACAGAGTTCAGCAGAGGCGGCAATCCTGCTGATCCGTGTAGATGACATGATGATCTCCGGCGGCAGGCATTAAAGGAAAACCAAACTTCATTTTTTTAGCCGCGTGAGCAGGTCGAGACGATTTCCACTTCAGGCTCTTCGATTACCTTGTCCTGTGGAAGTGAGACGCCTTTATGGAAAATAAGGACGATATCCGGATTTATTCCGAGCGAGAGCAGGGCATCCTCATACGTATCCCCATCCCGTCCGTCATATACCATGACTTTGTCTTCCGGGGAGAGCCGAACCGTCACCATCATTCGATACCATTATTGGGAAACGGGAGCAAAATATCTATTCCAACGTGCCGAGGTAGTCTAGTCCGGAAAGGCGGTAGCCTCGAAAGCTACTGGCGCTTGGCGCCTCGGGAGTTCAAATCTCCCCCTCGGCGTT
>LKUF01000103.1 GCA_001412335.1 Methanolinea sp. SDB | reverse complement strand
GTTGCAGGCGTTGCCGTCGGAGCTGTGCCCATAGCTGTTGCCGTCTCCCTCGTGAGTGGAAAGCCGTTTGCAATCATCCGCAGTTCCGGAAAAGATCATGGGAAGGAGAGCATGATCATCGGTGACGTAAAGGGGAAAGATGTACTGCTCGTCGAGGATGTCATCACGTCAGGGGGATCTGTACTCTTCGGGATCGAGCAACTCCGGGCAGGAGGAGCCCATGCAGATTCGGTTGTCACCATTGTGGATCGCCACGCAGGGGGCGAGGCAGCGCTCCGTGAACAGGGGGTCTCCCTCATCGCATTGACCAGCGTCGCAGAAATACTCGAGGACTCCCGCATATAACGCAATTATTTTAAAACTTCATTCAAATAGATGACTATGAAGATTCTTGTTGTAGGGGGTGGAGGCAGGGAGCATGCCATCACCAGGGCGTTGTCCTGCAACAGCAAGGCAGAAATTTTTTCTGTTATGTCCCGGAAAAACCCGGGAATAGCCCGTCTTTCGAGGGATGTGCTGCTTGACAAAGAGACGAATATTCCCCAAATAGAACGTTTTTCCAGAAAATCGGATATTGATCTTGCAATAATCGGTCCGGAAGCACCGCTGGAGGCAGGTATTGTCGACCGGCTGGAAGAGAATGGGATCTCCTGCGTCGGCCCCACGCAGGCGGCAGCGCGACTCGAGACAGACAAGGCATTCTGCCGGCAGATGATGCATAGAGAGAGAATCGCGGGATGCCCGAGATACCGGGTTTTCCACGATGCACAGGATGCAATTCGATTCATCCAGGACCACGAGGAGGATATGGCGATCAAGCCCATCGGCCTGACCGGCGGAAAGGGTGTCAAGATCATGGGGGAGCACCTCGACCGGAAAGGGGCGATCGAATACGTGAAGACGCTTGGGGGGGATGTGGTACTCGAGGAACGCCTGGTCGGGGAGGAGTTCACGCTCCAGGCCTTTGTCGATGGGAAACACATCATTCCCATGCCCGTCGTGCAGGATCACAAGAGGGCATACGAAGGGGACGAGGGACCAAATACCGGAGGGATGGGGTCTTATTCAATGCCCGACCATTTACTTCCCTTCGTATCGGAAAAGGACTGCGAGAAGGCTTTTTCAATCATGGCAGATGCGGTCTCTGCTATGGAGAGAATGGGGGATCCGTACAGGGGTATCATGTATGGGCAGTTCATGAACACCCGGGAGGGTCCGATGGTGATTGAATTCAATGCCCGGTTCGGCGACCCCGAGGCCATGAACGTGCTGTCGCTTCTCGAGTCGGATTTTAGCGAGATCCTCCTCCACCTTGTCGAGGGAACCCTGAATTCCGCACGCGTGGATTTTTCCAAACAGGCCACCGTCTGCAAGTATCTTGTCCCCGAGGGATACCCGGAAGCCCCGGTTTCGAACCAGCCTATACAGGTCGGAGAGTGTGGTGATGCCCTGCTCTACTATGCCAACATCGAGGAGAGAGACGGCAGGCTTGTCACGCTGACTTCACGGACACTGGCGTTTGTTGGGATGGGCAGGACTCTTGCCGAGGCTGAGCGTGTTGCAGAGGCGGCGGCGGCATCGGTTGAGGGACGTGTCCGGTACAGGCGGGATATTGGAACTGAGGCTTTGCTGGAGAAGCGGTGTGCCCATATGAGGGAGTTACGATGAAGAAAGACCTGATCTCTATCCTTGACCTTTCAGAGACCGAACTGGATGACCTGATAGCCGAGGC
>LKUF01000102.1 GCA_001412335.1 Methanolinea sp. SDB | reverse complement strand
CGAGCCGTCACTGGCTATGATCCCATAGAAGCCGCCTTCGAGGTCGATATAGACCACCGTGCCGGATCCGCTGACCTCATTTGGGTTCTCTGCTGGAATTGTGCATCCGCTTGCGAGGATGAACGCGATACTTGCGAAGGAGACGATGATAGCAATCGGTTTCATCATCTGTTGATTCCCCCCGGGTCTCATCAATGTTTGGGGAACGTGCAGGGAGGCAATCCTGATCTCCCGTGCCTGGACCCAAAAACTCGTGATTGAAGGAGAACTGTGCAGGCCCACTTTTTTATTTCTGTGACGGATGGTGCGATATGGATGAGTGCGGTGATGGCAGGGCGAAAGCCCGCCGTACCCTCCGGATCGAGTTCCACCCCCACGGACCGACCGAATGCGCTTGCCGACGGGGTATTAGCAATCGTCATTACCCGTCTCGTGCTCGAACTGCCCGTACCCGGCGCAACAGGTGGACTTTTTTGGGGCGCTGCTGGAAGAATGACCTGTTTCTCGCTTATCGTATGAGGTTCGTATTTCCCTATAATATAGAAAAATTTAATAAATATGGAAGGTAACTTCTTTCTACCTCATATGAGGTAGTAGGGTCATTACCATGATTGAAAAACGTATGCTCTGGGGGGTTCTTGCCCTGTTGTGTCTCGTCATACTTGGCATAACACCAGCGGCAGCTGCTGATCCCTCCGGGGCGGCGACACTGGCAGAGGATCCCTTTGCAGCGGTGAACTTTACCTGGGTCCTCATCTGTGCATTCCTGGTGATGCTCATGCAGGCAGGCTTCGCTATGGTCGAGACCGGCTTTACCCGGGCCAAGAATGCGGTCAACATCATGATGAAGAACCTCATGGACTTCTCTCTGGGATCGCTTGCGTACTGGGCAGTCGGTTTTGGGCTCATGTTCGGGACCGCAACCGGCATTACAGGCCTCATCCTTGGCCTGGATGGCTTCTTCCTTGTCGGAGAGAGCTATGACGTCAGCACGATTCAGCTCTGGTTCTTCCAGATGGTCTTTTGTGCAACAGCGGCGACCATCGTATCCGGAGCCATGGCCGAACGGACCAAGTTCTCGACATACATGATCTACAGCGTCCTCATATCCGCGTTCATCTACCCAATCTACGGACACTGGGTATGGGGCGGAGGCTGGCTCATGGCTGGTGACTTCATGGTCGCCCTCGGTGGAGGATATGGTGCGCTCGACTTTGCCGGGTCCGGTGTTGTCCATTCGATAGGTGGATTCGTGGCACTTGCAGGTGCGCTTGTTCTGGGCCCCCGCATAGGGAAATACCACAGGGACAAGACCCCGATAGCTATCCCCGGCCACAGCATGACCCTTGCAATGCTCGGGATATTCATCCTGTGGTTCGGGTGGTTCGGATTCAACGCAGGCAGCACACTCGCAGCTACAGAGTTGCGGATCTCCATCATCGCGGCCAACACCTGTCTTGCGGCTGCCGCTGGCGCGGTGACCACCATGTTCATCACCTGGTGGCGCTTTGGAAAACCTGATGCAAGTATGGCAGGAAACGG
>LKUF01000101.1 GCA_001412335.1 Methanolinea sp. SDB | reverse complement strand
AAAAAAAGATGGTTCGACTTTAGAAATTCCTGCCGCTCACATCGCATAATATGATCCTTCCGGACGAAGGACCTTGTATATCATCGACAATCTCCCCGCAGATGTCCGTGTGGTAATATCAGCCGGATAATACCCTTCTTTTGAGAGAGTGATAACATGAACACCCGGGGTCACATCGATCTTTTCTGGTGTATACCCCGAAGCGATCCCATCGACCAGAATTTCAGCACCCGAGGGCACCGACCGGACATCCAGGAGTCCATAAAGAGGGTACAGGCGGGCTATAATGGAAGCGACCCGACCCCCCCTGACTCTTACCTCGGAATCCCACAATTCATATCCTTCCTTTTCAATCAGCAGGGAGTGCACACCGGATTCTATCCCGGACTTTGTCAGGGGAGTTACCCCGAGATAGTCCTGGTCAAGATATATGGAGGCACCCAAAGGATGCGAGCTGATGATTACAGACCCGGTGGTTGCGGGAGTGATATACGGCGGATTTACATGGACGACAAACCTGGATTCGATCGGCACCCCTATGATGTAATGCTCCTTGCAGAGAGACGCAGAGGTCTGGCCCGATACGAACTTCACGTAAACGCTTGAGAAATCGGTCGGATCGTAATAGGTATGTGCATCCCCGGGATAGAGATCGCCTGTCCATCTCTCCTGGTCGCTGCGACCGATACTCACCGAGCTATACTCGGCTGTGCAGACGGCGTCGTCGCAGCTGTCACAATCAGGGTAGTTGGTTGCGGAGATGGTGTATCCCTCATCCAGGGGATCGGGCAGATGGCCCAGGTCACCGAAGAGATCAGTGATGACGTACCTGTACATGGGGTCGTCACAGATCAGGCCAATCGCGTTCCATTTAGCGTCGGGAAGTCCGGTCACTTCGACCGTGTCACCGATACCGATCCTTGAATACAGCTCTGTCACCGGTACTCCGGACACCATTTCCTGGGGGTCGATCTCGCCCCAGTTACAGATAACTTCTCCTTCGTCAAACACGCACCCCCATTCGTGGGTGGCCTCGATGGTAATTGTTTCAGCTGTCGGGTCCAGACCAGTCACCGTCCCGAGATAGGTATAACTCAGATATTTTGCCGTCGCCGGAACTGAAAAGATCAATAAAATGATGAACAATACCAAGCATAGAAAACGAACAGACCTTATAGCCATACACATACCTCCTGCGATCGGCAGGTTACAGTGAAGAATACGGCGACGAGATGATATCAATTTCGTTTCAGATATATGCCACTGCCGCTACGGTTCCTG
>LKUF01000100.1 GCA_001412335.1 Methanolinea sp. SDB | reverse complement strand
GGTATCCGGAGATGAACGGCATGAGTGAATGAGATGTGATGTGTGTTGTGCGGCCTGGACGGATATACGGAGATGAAAGGCACAGTGGAGGAGGAGGATTACGTGTTGTGGGGGTGGACGGATTGCACATGCCCTAAGACCAATTGGCTGGTCGAATTCAACAATAATGTCGATACTGAAAAGAACCTATATCCCATAAAAGATAACTCTAGATAAAGGATGTGGCTGCCATGACGAGCATCGAATCTGATGTACAGGATATAGTGCAGATAGTGGATGAAGTATCCCGAAAGCTGATATGAACTGCTCAGGGAACATGAAACCATCGTTCTCATGAAACTGTCAGAACAGTCATTATCCACATTTCTAAAATGACGAACCGGACATCTATACTATCAGCGATGTGAAGGTTGTGTATCAATGAAGGGTGCGGTTGTCCTGGTCCCATTTCCGTAGGTGAATTTGTCGATGTGAGGAGATGTGTCCTCCGCAAAATAAAGAATACTCGGGTTTTCTTTTGTAATTTCCACGCTGAGACGAGTGTTTCCACTATTTCCATAGAGGATGATCGACCGGCCGCCGGATTTTTTCCATTCCTCGTCAAGTATCCCGGGTCGGCAAATCCCTAATCATGATTCGTACTAATACTGATTAGGAGAGTTTCTTGAGATGGAGCATCCGTCATCGTTCCGGGAGTATTATCCACACCATGGCAATCTTTTTCATTCGTTGAGAGCAAAGTAGTATACTTATGTCTCAACAACTCTTCGTCGACCGGGAAGAGGAACTCCGGTTCCTCACGGAGCGGTACCTCACCCCTGGTCCCGAATGCCTCGTGCTCTACGGAAGACGGCGAGTGGGCAAGACCGCTCTCCTTGCCCGGTTCCTGGAGGATGCCGGGGGGATATACTTTCTGGCATCGGAAGAAGGAGACGAGGGAAACATACGGGAATTCTCACACTATGCAGCACAGTATCTCGATGACCCCCATTTCGGGGACGTGAAGTACCCTGACTGGCAGGCGGTATTCAGTGCACTCATCCGCCATCGCAGTTTTCCCCCGGACTCCGGCGGAAAGCCGGTGCTTGTGATAGACGAATTCCCGTACCTTATCTCCAGGAACCGTGCGATACCCTCGATCTTTCAGAAGATCTGGGACACGGTCCTCTCCCGGGAATCCCTGATGCTGGTCTTGTGCGGGTCGTCGGTTGCCGCGATGGAGACGGAAGTGCTGGGATACAAGAGCCCGCTGTACGGGAGGAGGACCGGCCAGTGGCAGGTCGAACCCCTCCAGTACCCATATCTTTCAGAGTTCCTGCCGTACAAAGGGGAGGATCTCGCCATGAGCTGGTTCATACTGGGCGGGGTTCCCGCATACCTGAAGGTCTTCTCGCCAGACAGGACCCTGTGGGAGAACGTGGCCGAACAGATCCTCCGCACGGGTGCATATCTCTATTCCGAGCCCGAACTCCTGCTGCAGTATGAATTCCGGGAAGCAGG
>LKUF01000099.1 GCA_001412335.1 Methanolinea sp. SDB | reverse complement strand
GACCAGATGATGGGCGGGGGTCTTCTCCCGGGAAGCATCTGTGCCATCATCGGGACCTACGGTACCGGCAAGACCACCTTTGCCCTTCATTTCATCTGGGAGGGGCTTGTTTCGGGCGATAATGTCATTTACATCAGCCTGGAAGAGAGAGAGGACCGGATTCACCGGTACATGGAGCAGAAGGGCTGGGATGTCTCGCCATATGTCGGAAAGACATTCACGGTCCTGAAGCTCGATCCGCTTGACTTCAACCTGGCGATCAACAGCCTGAAGAACGAACTTCCGCAGCTTGTCAGGAAACTGAATGCAAAACGTGTGGTCATCGACCCCGTTTCGCTGTTTGAAGACCTCTTCGAGAAAGATTCCGAGCGGAGGAGGGAGATGTTCCGGTTTGTCGACGGGCTGCGCGACCAGAAGTGCACGATCGTCCTGACGAGCGAGACCGACAGGCATGACAGTTTCGCAAGCAGGCACGGACTGCTGGAATACCTTGCCGACAGCGTGATAGTGCTCCGGTATGTGCGCCCGTCAGACCTGACCAGTGTACACCTCGCCCTCGAGGTGGTCAAGATGCGCCTCTCCGCCCATTCGCGTGAGATCAAGCCCTACGAGATCCAGGAGGGCCAGGTGCTGGTCTACACGGAAGCGAACGTCTTCTAGATCCCACCGATACCGAGCAGGTGCAGGATAACGATGAGCAGTGCGCCGGGAATACCCCCGAGGGCGCAAAAGAGCACGGTCACCAGGTTCAGCTCGATATCCGGCCGGCCGAGCATGGGCATGATGTGGAAAAAATTGACACAGAAGATCAGCAACAGCCCCAGTACAGAGTTGATTATCAGTTTCGTGATATTTTTCAGGATCAAAAAGAGCACAACGGCAATCAGGATGCCAGCCACGAGAAGCGCCAGATCTATCGACATCTCTATACTCCTATGATATTCTGGCGCAATAGTCTGATTTTTGGCAATATCATCCTTCCGGTGACACGTTTTTTGGATCCAACCCCGCCGGTCTCCTGGAGCATCGTGAAGATGTTGCCAGACATCATGGCTTTCCGCACAGGTCGCATAATTTCGCCTCCTTCGACGAGGTAGGCATTTGAGAGCTCCACCGAAAAATCCCCTGACAGGGGATTTGCGGTATGGGCTCCAACGACATCATGGACATAGAGCGCCGGCTCGTCCATGATCCCCGATTCCTTCCCGTCAAGTTCCAGGTTATGGACTCCGATGGCCGGGCCGCCTCCGGATCCGGAACGGACGGCGCTTCCGGTGCCGGACTTTCCGTACCGGTATGCAGTCTTCAGGTCATAGGCAAATGCGCATAAAACGCCCTTTTTGATGAAATCCAGTCTTCGTGCGGGACTTCCCTCCGCGTCCCACCGTGTTGAAAAGAGTCCGCGCCCGTCGAAAGGATCGTCGTACAGGGAGAGGCTGCTGTCGATGACAACCTCGCCCATGCTCTCTGCAAGCCGGGATCGTCCGGCATGGACATTCCGGCCGGAGAGTGCAGGGACAAAGACCGCTCCCAGGAACTGGGAGAGAGCTATCTGGGAGAGTACCACGTCATACCGGCCGCTCCTGATATCGTCTCCTCCCCCAGATGTATGGGCAAGTCGGGCCGCTTCTTCCCCGACGCCGATCGGATCGATATCCAGCCTGTACGAGCTGTCGAATTCATAGCCGGTCGACTGACCGCTTATGCAATCGAGCGAGACACCGACAGATGTTTTCGGGCTGCCGTACCACACACCGGACGAGTTTGCCACCGTTGAGAACTGCCGGGAGACGTGGGCTGACCCTGACGTCACCTCCACGGGGTACCGGGAGGCTCCCTCCAGGAGTTCTTCACAAAAGCGTTCCAGCAGAGCCGGATCCATCGTGATCTCCGGGTCACAGGCGAGCGGGGTGGGATCGAGGTCGACCGGTCCGGGCAGCCCGCCCCATTCCTGGGGCGTGGCAAGCTCGCCGCTGGCAATCGCGGCCGACAGGCATTCCTGCCACCGTTCGGGATCGTTTGTGCTGGATACGCCGATCTTTCCATCCCGGATGGTCCTGATCGCCATCCCCGTGCTCCGTGAGATCGCGGCCTCACTGATCTCTCTCTTTCGCAGGGATGCGGAGAGGGACTCGCCTTTCACGAAGTAGACCTCGACCTCGTCCGCAATTTTTGACCCTGCCGCAAGGATGGACTCAATCGGTTCCACTGCCACCCACCACCGCAGAACGAAGCAGGAGATGCGGGGATCCGTCGCTCACGGGAACGCTCTGACCCCCTTTCCCACAGTAGCCCTGGTGCATCAGGAGATCATTGCCGCAGAGTTCGATCGAATGGAGCGTGGAGAGGATCTCGCCTGAGAGGGATACATCCCTGACCATGCCTGCGATCTCGCCGCCTTCGACAAGATAGCCGTATTCGGCATTGAACTGGAATACGCCCCTTCCTGGGTCGACCTGGCCGCCCCTCGATCCCTTGAGAAGTATTCCGTCCCGGCAGGTCTCGAGCATCTCTTCAAGTGAGCTGTCCCCGTTTTCGATATAGGTATTACTCATCCGGACAAGCGGCGGCTCGCCGGGCATCGCCCTGGCGTTACCGGCAGCACCGTGCCCGAGTGCCGCCAGGGTCTCCCTGCTGTGGAGATATGCGCACACCCTGCCCCTGCGGATGATCTCGGTCCTCCCGACGGCGGAGCCTTCGGCATCCACGGGTTCAAAGCCGAATTCGGGAAGGGTGGGGTCGTCGACAATCGTCAGGATATTGTTCCCGATCTTTTCGCCGATCTTTCCGGATAGAACGGAATTGCCCTCTTTTACGAGGTCACCCTCGCTGGCATGCCCGACAGCTTCATGGGCAAAGACCCCTGCAAGTTCCTGGTCAAGTATCGCATTCATAATCCCTCCTTTTGCAGCCTTCGCGTCCAGCAGTTCGATCGCCCGCCGGGCGGCTGCAGCCCCGATATCCTGCTTATGTCGTATGGGAAGGCCGCGTATTGAATGGAGCCTCTCGTATCCCATCTGGACAACCCCGTCCCTCGATGCAACGGCCATTATGCCAAACCCGCACCGACAGATGGAATACGAGTACTCGTTTCCGCTGCTGTCCTCGAAGGTGACTGTGTCGTGTCTCTCCGAGTAGTTTGCCCGGGAACTGGAGATGCCTTCGAGTCGGGCGCTCTTCTCGATACCTGCAAGAATCGACGTCTTCTCCTCGATACTCACATCACGGGGGTCCTTCCGCATCGCCGGGACGTCAAGGACGCCTCTCCTGGCATCCGCGACCTCCACTTCTTCTCCGGTTATTGATGCGACTCCGAGGACCGAGTTGATCATATCCGAAAACCTGTCCCCCCGTGGACGCTGGTAATTGTCGACGGTCATGATGCCCCAGCCCCGCGGCCCGAGCACGCGTACTACCGCCTGGTCAAAAAAAGATGTGCCTGCAGACTCGATGACCGAATTGTCGATATCGATATGGGTAACCTCGCCTGCGACGTGGCGGATGTCATAGTACCGTATTCCGTCCATGGCCAATCAGATCGCAGACGGTTTGATTCCGGAACTGTCCAGTATCTTCTTCGATGTGGCCATCTTCCGGAGCTTGTCAAGGAAACCTTCGTTGTTTTCCGGGATGAGCGCGATCTTCAGGACATCCTCGATGTGGTCGACGGGAATTATGGTGACCATCGGCTGGTAACGCTCTTCTATCAGGACGTCTTCGAGGTTTGCCCTCGGTATGAGGACGGTCTTTATCCCTGCCTTTGCCGCCGCCTCGATCTTGTAGGTGACTCCCCCGACGGGAAGCACGTCCCCGCGGACCGAGAGCGATCCTGTCATTCCGATGTCCTGCCTGACAGGGATATTCTCGATTGCGCTGATGACTGCGGTTGCAACGCTTATCGAGGCTGAATCGCCCTCGACGCCACCATATGTCCCGATGAACTGGATGTGGATATCCATGTTCCTGATGTCCTTGCCGGTGAACTTCTTCAGGATGGCACTCACGTTCTTGATCGATTCCTGGGCGATCTCTTTTAACAGGCCGGTGGCGACGACCGTGCCACTGGCCCCCTGTGCAGGCGTCACCTCTGCCATGATGGGGAGGACGGATCCCGAATCACTGCCCATCACGGCGAGGCCGTTGACCCGTCCCACCCGGGTGCCGTCTATCATGGTGAGTTCATACTCCCTGCTCCGGGTGATGTATTCGTCAGAGACCTGGTCCTCGATCGAGCGTGCGGTCTTCTTTGCCGCAATCACGTGTTCAGCGGTGGTCATCTCCGATCCTGCCTGCCTGGCGAGATCTCCTGCAACCCTGATAAGTCCGCCCATGTCACGGAGCTTCAGGGTGAGGTGGCCTTTCCGGTTGGACCGCCGCCGCCCTTCCCTGATGACCTCCTCCAGTGCCCCGCGGTCGAAGTGGGGGATCTTTCCGTCGTTCTGTATCTCCTGTGCAATGAAACGGACGAATTTATCCCTGTTTTCCGGGGTGTCGGGCATGCTCTCGCCCATGTAGACTTCATAGCCGTACCCCCTGATCCGGGACCTTAACGCCGGGTGCATCCCCTGGATCGCATCGAGGTTTCCTGCCGCTATCATGATGAACTTGCAGGGGACCGGTTCAGTTCGCACCATCGCCCCGCTGGATCGCTCGCTCTGACCGGTGATGGGAAACTCGCCCTCCTGCAGTGCAGTGAGCAGGTTCTGCTGCGAGTGAGGGGTGAGCGTATTGATCTCGTCGATGAAGAGCACGCCCTTGTGTGCCCGGTGGATGGCCCCTGCCTCGACACGGTCATGGCTCGGTGTCTCCAGTCCGCCGCTCTGGAACGGGTCATGCCTCACATCTCCGAGGAGGGCGCCCGCATGCGAACCGGTGGCGTCAACAAACGGTGCAACGGTTGTGGTATCGTTTGACACCAGCAGTTTGGGGACCATCGATTCCTCGCGGGGGGTTGCGTATCGTAAGGCCATGAATATGAATGCTGCTGCGATTATCCCCATCAGCCACTGGTATGTGATGAACGCATACCCGATGATGCCTATCATGAGAAGCATCATGAGGGTGTTTCGCAGCTGTATCTTCTTGCGTGCTTCGGCCTTGTGTGCGGTCACTATCTGTTTTCCTCTCCCTGCGGGGACCGTCCTCACCACCGGGTTGTTGGAGTCGTCAGAGTTTGGATATACAAGGATGTCCTGCATCTCTTCCTTTGGCAGGAGCTCTGACATGGCCTTTGCCAGCATCGATTTGCCGGTGCCGGGGCTGCCGATCATCATCACGTGCCGTCTCTGGATGGCGGCTTTCTTTATGACCTCGACTGCGTGTTCCTGGCCTATCACCTGGTCGATGAGTTTTTTCGGAACCTCGATCTCACTCGAAGAATCAGGGGATGATTCAGGCGATATGGGCTCTTGGGGAACGTTTTCGGTCGGATTATCGGTTTCCATGCTTGGATTGTCCTGCTGCACGCGTGGGTAGTAACATAATTTATTCATGGTAGTTTAAGTACTTTCAGCATGAGGTAGGATGAAATGAAGGTAATCAGCACGGAATCCTCACAGATCCTTGCAGCCCGGGTTGCACGGGAGGCGGGGATCGATATCGTCGATGTCCGGTTCTCACGGTTCCCGGACGGCGAACTGTATCTCCGGACAGGCCCCATCGACGATGAGATGGTCATCATCGGGAGCACAGCCGACAGCGACGCACTTGTGCAGCTCCTGCTCCTCGTCGACGCCTGCGAAAGCTCAACGAACGTGCTCGTCCTGCCGTACATGGGATATGCCCGCCAGGACAAGCAGTTCAACACCGGGGAACCATTGAGTGCCCGGGCGGTCGCAAGGGCCCTCTCGGCGGGTGTCTCCCGTGTCCTGACCGTCAACATCCACGACGAGAACGTCCTTTCACATTTCAGGGTCCCGGCGGAAAGTATCTCGCTTGCAGGGGAGATTGGTGAGTATCTCAAAACCATGGATCTCTCCCGTCCGCTCATCCTTGCACCGGACGAGGGGGCGGCGAAGTTCGGGGAGATGGTGGCATCGGCGGCAGCCGGCTGGGACTCGGACCACCTGCAAAAGACCCGGCTCTCGGGAGAGGAGGTCAGGATGGAGCCCCGCAACCTGGAGGCGAAATCGCGTGACGTCGTTATCGTGGACGACATCATATCGACGGGGGGGACGCTTGCGAAAGCCACCCAGATGCTGTACGAACAGGGTGCACGGAACGTGTATGCGGTGTGCGTCCACGGGGTGATGACCGGGGGTGCCCACACGCATCTCCTCGCAGCCGGCATCCGCGACGTGGTCTGCAGCGACACGATCGAGCGGGGATGCTCGCGGTACAGCGCCGCACGCGAGATCGTCTCCGGGATAGGCGATGCTCATAGTTGACGGGTCCGTCCTCGAGGGTGGCGGCCAGATAGTCAGGTCGGCGGTTGCCCTGTCAGCTATCACGGGTATCCCCATCCGGCTTCGGAACATACGTGCAGGACGGGACCGGCCGGGCCTGCGATACCAGCACTGTGCAGCCGTCCGTTCCGTTGCCTCGGTCTGCAACGCACGCGTGGACGGATGCGATGTGGGGGGAGATACGCTCACGTTCAGCCCGGAGAAGATCGAGAAGAGGAGCATTTCGGTGGATATCGGGACTGCGGGAAGCATTCCGATGGTTCTGCAGGCATGGCTCCCCGTGGTCCTGGAGTGCGGCGGGGAGATTGTGGCA
>LKUF01000098.1 GCA_001412335.1 Methanolinea sp. SDB | reverse complement strand
GGCATTCGATTCATATATCCGGAAACTGGAAGAGACCCTGGCCCCCCATGTCAGGATGCACCGGATCGACCGGGAATTTTTCGAGGATTATACCATATATGTCACAGATCGGCTGGATGATGCAATAGATCCCGCGATTCTCCTGATTGGAGAGCGGACGGAAATTTCAGCACAGATGCGGGAGGAGATCACCAGGAACACCCTCAGTTACACCCCGCATGACCTGGCCATGCTCTCCTGGGACGCGGCGCTCTTCTGCAACCCGGAATATCCGGTCGATTTGATCGATCTTGTAGAGTTTGCCAACGTCCAGGTCCTTGAACTCCGCTACTATGACCGGGAGATGAGCCGCCAGATGGAGAAGATGTATGATGACATCGAACAGGCGGATCGTCTCTGGAGGTTTCGAAAGATGAGGCAGTACCACGGGATAATGGCCACGCAGATGGAGATGTATGCCGAGATATCGGAGATCACCGAGAGGGTGAACAACCTGATAAAAGTGACCGAGGATATCTATTATGCCCGGGTCTATGCGACGGCACTCAGGGTTCTGCGGAGCAACCTCTGGAGCGAGAGCGTCGACCGGAAGATCGAGGTCATCCAGGAGAACTATTCAATGCTCTCTGACGAGGTCCGCATCCAGCACTCGTATTTCCTCGAATGGATCATCATCATTCTGATCGCTCTCGAATTCGGCCTGGCTATCTGGAGCAGTTTTGGATAGGCAAAGAAACCCTCCATTCAGTGATGCTTGCCAGCAGGATGGAAAAAATTGCCATGTTCCGTTGCGGGGTATACGAATATCCGTTGTCATGAACGTGGTGCGTCCCTCCATCCACATCGAATACGTTGCTACCTTTATTCTCTCTTCACGTACCGGACCCGTCCGACATGTCCGTCAATAAGCCGCACCTTGATTCCATGTGGGTGAGATCTCGATCGAGTGAGGATCTCCTGTACCCGCCCTTCTGTTATCGAACCGTTCCGCTGGTCTTTTTTCTGGACGATCCCGACTGTGTCGCCCGGCGCAATACGGTCTCTCTGGCGTCCGTCAGTCTCTATGTTTCCCAAGATTTTCTCTCCTTTTTTAGAAATTGCCCGAGAATGAGCACGATTCCTCTAATTATTGGTTCTTATTGATTTGAAGATATCCTTTCGGACACCCCCGGTCCTTATCGGACACAC
>LKUF01000097.1 GCA_001412335.1 Methanolinea sp. SDB | reverse complement strand
CAATAAAAGAGTATCACCCGGGTGTGCACCACGTCGGGGTTATTTTTTTGCATATACCTGTAATGGGTCAAAGATTTGTTCTGATATGACCTCTCCGTCAATTGTCCGGAAAAAACAGGATCTATATCCCATGTGACAGGCAGCACCCATCTGTTCCACCTCATAGATCAGGCAGTCTTCGTCGCAGTCCACGAGAATTCTTTCAACTTTCTGGAAATGTCCACTCTCTTCTCCCTTTTTCCACATCTTCTTCCGGCTGCGGCTGTAGTAATGCGCATAGCCGGTTGATCTTGTCAGTTCAACGGCGTTTCTGTTTGCATAGGCCACCATCAGGACTTCACGTGTCCGGATGTCCTGGACGACGACCGGTATCAGGTCATTCGAAAAGTTTAGTTTCAGCATATTATCCTCCGGTAATAATCAACATCAGGATGTACAGCAGGTCACCGACTACGAGCGCAGACAACAACCCGGCGGTGAGTGGCACGATAAACGGGACACCATACGAGATCCAGATCTTCCCTGCTTTCCTGTACAGTTCGAGTTCCTCGTTGTACTGTTCTGGAAACCGTCTGAGATCTTTGGTGTAGACCCTCCCGCCACCCCCGATTATTCCGCCGAGCGCTTCGGGGATCGTGAAAAATCTCCTGGATATGATCCCGTCCTCTTCGCTGATATCCTCCATGATATAGCCATACGAATATTCGATCGAGTTCCCATCGACGGGAAAGCCTAAGAAAGGGTACGGGAATGGCGCCCGGTTCTTTTTCATCACGTTCATGATATAGATTCCAAGTGGTGTGAAGAGATTCAACAGGACGGCATTGACCAGTACCGAAAACGGGAGAAAATCCATCGGTGGAAAACCTCCGAGTGGTTCGATGGGAAATGCCGGAATGCAGAACGCGAGAAAGATAAGCGCCCACGCATCGGCACCCCCAAAGAGCCCGAAATAGGCGAACAAATAAAAAACCACCGAAAAGATCCCCCACAGCACGAGATAAGAGAGCACCGGCCAGAGTCCGCCCGAAAAAAAGACGGAAACATAGAACCATGCAACCATGGGAAGCGAGACGGCAAGCATGGGATACCATGTCGGAAACGGCACCCTGCGATCCCTGATGTCCAGAATGGATGCATATAAGAGCGTGGCAACCACGGCCACCGAAGAGATCATCAGGGGGATTATCATGGATTCGGGTATAGTTAAGACCTGATCGAATTTATTTCTGGCTCTCCTGTGCAGGGGATAGGTGGGCAAGAAATATGAGCACAGGGGATCCATATCAGCATACTGCCTGACAGAGTTTCTGACGACGGGATCATCAAAATGACAGATGGAACAGATTACCGGCAAGCCGATGAAATTATCGAGGATCTGGTACATCACTCTGAATCAAGGGGGAATTTTTCGTATCCCGCGCTTATCGAATATGTTGAAAAAGAGAATTTCTGGGGAGTGGCTACCGGATCCCAAAGAGACAGGAAGTACTACATCCTTTTTTCTGGTGGAGAGCCAAAAGGTGCGCTGGTAAAAGACCGAAACGGGACTCTGGCAGGTGACAGGGCAATATTAACCCTGCGCGAGACTGATGAGTATGAACTCTTCTCGATAAACCCCCCTGTTGTGGATCAACTCGTCCTGGGTTGCAGAATTTTTGATACAAGCCATCTGAAAAAGAACCGGTCCCTTGATATCCCGGAACTCGGGAAGAGATCGGAAGGAGTCGGTATTTTCACCATGATCGTCAGGAAAGACGCATCCCCACAACAGGGCTTAAAGATCATCATACGAAAGGGAGGACAGATTCTTGGAAACGACTTCACCAATCACGAAGGCAAGGTCAGGTTTAAATTGAAGACCGGGCGATATGAAATAGTCGTTACCCGGAAAAATGGAGAAATTTCTTATTACGAGGTCCTCTTCAATTCAGCCTCGCCAAAAGGTCCATCTGTGCTCAATCTTTGATTAAAACCAGTATTTTGAAAAATTCACGAATCTTTAATGAGTTCTACCAATGTTCGCCGTACGAAATATGAATGGATAAACCATATATTTAATAAGACATTAAATGGGAGTTATTTTTCATGGAGAGAAAGAAGGTCGGAAAAGCGGACTTTGAGGCTGTCATCTCCGGCGAGAAAGACATCAAGGATTATATGGAGATTGATCCTTCCACCGGGGAAACCTATTGTTTTGGTGTAAGGACTGCCAGCAACCCGGATTACCTTATCAGGGCAATCTACGAGATGTACGAGGCAAATCTCAACAGGAAACTTGCTGTGAAGGCCGTGCGAAAGCTCTACCGGTCCGTGGGGCAGGGATCGGTCGGGCTAAACAATTTCCTGAAGAAACTTGGAATGGATTTGAAGCCGGTGGAATTCCTTACGCTCGTCTTCAAGCTCCAGCACCAGCAGGGGTGGGGTGCGCCGTTCGAAGTGGTTGAGGCATCGGAGAAGCGGATCATCATCAGGACCAAGTATACTTTCGAATCCGAGGTTCTCAAGGACTGGAATATGTCTGTCTGCGGTATCCACCAGGGCTGGATCGAAAGCATCCTTGCGGCAGTGACCGGCAAGACATGGTTCTGTCTCGAGAAGACCTGCCATGCGAAGGGTGACGAGTACTGTACCTTTCAGGCAGACCAGGTCTCCGCAAGCTGGAAATTCAAGGCTGAAGCTGTGGTCAGGGGCGATTCGGCCATCACCGAATTCATTGAACACAAGCCCCTGGAGGGCAAGATCTCCCTCATGGATGAACCGGCTGTCATGATGCCACGGTTCATCTTCACGTCAATGACCAACTCCTTACAGAAGACCATGGGCGAAGCGCCGGCAAGCGGGGTCAACTACCGTGCCTACATGGATATGGGAAAGGAGAACGTGGAGCA
>LKUF01000096.1 GCA_001412335.1 Methanolinea sp. SDB | reverse complement strand
TTCCCGCGATAGATCTCCAGCGCTGTCTCCCCGTTCGCCGCGGTAAGTACCCGGTATCCGAACCGGGAAAGAATCGCCTCGCCCGCCGTGCGAATGGATTCCTCGTCGTCCACCAGCAAAATGGTCTCCGTCCCGCCGCGAAGCGGCGCCTCTTTCTTCTCTTCAACCTGCTCGGCGGCAGCCATAACAGCCGGAAGATAAATCTTGAAGGTGGTGCCTGACCCAATCTCGCTGTAACACATGATGTAGCCGTTGTGGCTCTTCACGATCCCGTAGACCATGGCAAGCCCGAGGCCGGTTCCCTTTCCCACCCCCTTGGTGGTGTAAAACGGCTCGAAGAGGTGGTCCAGGGTCTCTTTCGTCATTCCGCAACCGTTATCGGTAACCGAAAGAAGAAGGTGTTCTCCCGGGACCGCTCCTAAATGACTCCTGCAGTATTCTTCATCCAGGGTTACGTTTGCCGTCTCGATCGTCAGCCGTCCGCCGTCGGGCATGGCGTCCTTGGCGTTGACGGCCAGGTTCATGAGCACCTGTTCGATCTGGTTCGCATCGGCATTTACCCGACGCAGTCCCGGGGCCAGGCGAAGTTCGATCTCGATCATCTTCGGGATGGTGCGCTGAAGGAGCTGCGCGACGTTAAGCACCTCCCGGTTGAGATCGACCGGTTTGAGCCGGCTCTCCACCTTGCGGCTGAAGGTAAGAAGCTGCCGGGCGAGTTCCGCTCCCCTGCCGGCGGCATGGAGGATCTCCCGGAGTTCCCGACCGCCTTTCTCTTCGGTGGCCTTGTTCAGCAGAAGCAGTTCGGAATAGCCCAGAATCCCCTGGAGAAGGTTGTTGAAGTCGTGGGCCACCCCACCGGCAAGAGTCCCGACGGCCTCCATCTTCTGGGCATGCACGAGCGCGGCCTCCATCTGCCTCCTGCCGGTTATGTCCCGCAGAAAATTGAGCGTCGCCGGCCGTCCCTCCCACTCGATGAGCACGGCGTTGATGTCCACCCATCGCACCTTGCCCGTACTGGTCAGGATCCTGAATTCATAGGGAGTGGGTACCTCCTCTCCTTTTAACCGTCTCTGATACCGTTCGAAAACCCAATCCCTGTCTTCAGGGGCGATCAAATCGGAAATGTGCTTCGCCTGAATCTCTTGCGTTGAATACCCGGTTATTTCCGATATCCTGGCCGTCAAAAACTTTATTACAGAATCCTGGGCAATGAAGATGGCATCGTTGGCGTGCTCGACCACCATGCGATACTTTTCCTCCGATTCCCGGAGCGCATCCTCGGC
>LKUF01000095.1 GCA_001412335.1 Methanolinea sp. SDB | reverse complement strand
GGAGCATCAGACCTGACAGCCTCGATCGCGGCACGCATGGTGTAACCCGAGGCCAGGCCGTCGTCGGTTAAGATGACAGTGCTTCCCTTTATGGTTGGCGAAGGCCCTTTGCTGCCAAATTTGATCTGTCTTTGCCTGATCTCCTCCCTGCTCTCCCTGATTGCTGTCTCGATAGTATCTTGCGAGAGCCCGATTCCTCGGACGAGCGCTTCATTCAAAAAGACCCTTCCATCCCAGGTCACTGCACCAAATCCAGCTTCAGGGTTCCACGGAATCCTGACTTTCCTGACGATACCAAGCATCAACCGTGCATCGAGCAAGCAGGCGATCCTGAACCCTACCGGGACACCTCCGGAAGGTATAGCGCAGACGAGCGGATTTGGGAGTTTCAGGGTGTCCCGTATGAACCGGGCAAGCCGCTCTCCGGCATCGTCACGATCGGTAAATACCATCGTGCAATTATGAAGGGTTTTATCCTCGTATATCTCTCCCATGTATATCCGCTATGGAAAGTTATCCTGTTATCATTTTCCCCGCATCCTTCCGGTGATGCCCTGGTCACCAGCATTAAGAGAATAGAAGGCCAATATTTAGCTTATCTTTGGTAATTTATCAGGGTCGGCCGATGAAAGAGACTGATACGGGGACAAAAAATCCTGTTATGGTTGTCCATGGCCCGGAAGCCTTTGATTCGGGGGATGCCGCCCGCATGATCGCGGCAGTGCACCCCGAAAGAGTGGTTGTTGCCGGTGTGATGGCAAGGACTGCCGCAGAAGAGTCCGGCATCAGGTGCGAATATGCGGCACTCCCCCCGAGCATGGTGATACCTGGAATCGAAGGCAGAGTTTTCATGCTCAACCGGGGCAAGACAGCCGAATCAGGAAGGATTTTTGGTGGAATCGTAGCCTCGAGGCTCGGTGAAAGGGGCCTGTTACACGTGGAATGCTCGAACGGCCACATCTTTTGCTGGAACAGGGAGAGTGATGACCTCTCGGATTACCTCGCTTCCGTCACCGGGTATCCTGTCCTCCAGGTCCGGACAGGGGACGTATCAAACAATAATATACGCGAAATCCGGGGCTGCATCCCGGGGGAGGCAGTCTTTGTCGATGGAATCGTGATCGGGAGAGCACGTGACACAAAAGTCGTGCTCACCCAGGAAGATGGCAGGATCGTTCCGCTGTCGGGCCTGGTCCCCAAGATCCATGGCCTGGAAAAGATCCACCGCCGGGGCTGCCTGGACGTGACGAAGGCCTGGTGTAAAAGCGGTCCTGTGAGGCGGGCAGATCCCGTGACCTGTAAACAGCGGCGTGATGAAGGCCTGGTGGTCTATATCGATCACTGCGGCCATGAGCTCTATTCAAGGCTGGATGATCGCACCTGCGGTGTCGTGAGCGTCGGTGACGATACAACCGCCGTATGCGGCCACATCGGTGCCCATCTGGGACTTCCCGTCCTCGGGATCGTGGATGGTGACGGGGATGATGTGGTCGGGCCACGCTTTGCGCCAGGGTCTGTTGTCCTCCATGTGCTGGAGGGCAGGGATGACGATCTCGGCCTTGAAATCAGGGATAAAATCAGTGACAATCCGGTAAAATGGGTGGAGTTTGTCAGGGACATCATCTCCTTCCTGGGTTCCAGGGTACGAGTCGAGATCCCTGGGCATGCCGATTGATTCTCCTGGCAAACAACTACCTGAATAAAGCCGGGATAATCGATCAAATGGGTATTACGGGAGTGATAATTATCCCCCGGACTGCTGGCGGTAACGCTCCCTGATGCCGGAGAGGGTTTCTACTTCGTCGACTGCCTTGTCGTCCCGGATCCTCACGAAGCGGGGGAACCGCAGGGCAAAGCCGCTCGGGTAGTTTGGGCTCTTCTGGATCTCGGAATATCCTACCTCGAATACGAGAAAATGCTCGAATTTGACTTCTTTTCCAGAGCGGGCTATCACATGGTCTTTGAGTATTTCATAGGCGTCTGCCAGCTGTTCATCAGAGAACCCGGTTGCAACTTTTGAAAGCGGGACGAGTGCTCCGTTGTCCCTGCAGGCAAGCAGAAAGGAACCAAAGAGATGTGCCCGTTTCCCCTCGCCCCAATCCGCTCCGATGACCGCCAGATCGAGCGTATCCACAGAAGGTTTTATCTTGATCCAGTTCTTCCCCCTGATCCCCGGCGTATACGGCGATCCCGGGACCTTGAGCATTATGCCTTCATGGCCCAGAGCCAGTGCCTCATCGTATATCTTTTCGATGACCCCTGGGTCGTCGCTCACGGTCTGGGGTGCAACATGCCCGCTCACAACGCGCTCAAGCAATCTTCTTCTCTCGGAGAGCGGTTTGTCGATCAGCGTATCACCATCGAGGTACAGGATGTCGAAGATATTCGGGATCATCAGTATCTCTTTTGAAATTGCATCAATCCCGTGTTTTCTCCTGAATCTCCGGAGAACTGTCTGGAAGGGCAAAGGTTTTTTATCTTTTATTGCAATGACCTCGCCGTCAAGGATAACTTCGTGATCGGTTGCCGAATCGAGCATCACGATGATATCAGGGAGGGCATCGGTCACATCTTCCAGTTTTCTCGAGTACATTCTGCACTGGTCTCCTGATTTGTGGAACTGGAACCTGCTTCCATCATACTTGTACTCTGCGGCCATCTCCCTGTTGTCCGCGATCGCCCCGGAAATTGTTCCCTGCTGTGCAAGCATCATCTTTACGGGATGGAATATCCGGATATGGACATCACGCAGGGCATTTTCTCCCGTCTTTGCAAGCAGGGCAACCTCCCCAAGATCGTTTAAGGCCTGGTGGGCATGCTCGACGAGAGAAGAATCCACGGAAAAGGCCTTTGCGACGGCTTCCCGTGCATTCCCTTCACCAACACCGATACGGAAATCCTCCAGAAGAAGCCGTGCAAGGTACTTGCCTTCTTTTGGAGTTGCACTGGAGAGCAGGGAGCGGATGATATTCAGCTTCTGCTGCTGCGAAGACCTTCCGCCCGCCCTGGCGATTCTTTCCAGGTCATGATAGACGCTGGACAGGGTCATCTCTTCCGTCTGCTCGAAGAGCTGTTTCTGGATGGTGGCAGACTGCGCCGAGCGCGATGAGTATGCCTCGCTCTTTCTCATCGAGAGTATCTTTTCAAATGCTGTTCCCACGTCACCGGCCTCGTTGATATCGTCAATGATGTCATTCCGGGTTGCATCGATTATTCCTGTCATTGCATCGTACAGGAGGTTAGGCCCGATACCGAGCTTCAGCGGGCTCCAGTCCGGAAAGATCCGTCCCATCACGAACCGGGTGAAGATCGGCAGCTCAGCATCGTCCAGTCCTGGAAGCACCCTGCTGATCAGATCGATCATATCAAGCCGTCCGGAGATCTGTTCCAGCTGATCGGCATAACCGGCAAACTCGGAAAATAGCATTATATTCCTCTTGTCAAGAATGTCGACCGGAGATCGGATAAGAGTTCTCATAAATGGTTGAGGTGCCGACTTTTATGGGGAGAATGAAAGAATTAAAGACCTTTTTGTCTCCTGATTAACCGGATACGGTATAGAATTACAATTCTGCGAAATCCAATTGAT
Organism: Methanolinea sp. SDB; assembly: GCA_001412335.1. Taxonomy (GTDB): domain Archaea; phylum Halobacteriota; class Methanomicrobia; order Methanomicrobiales; family Methanospirillaceae; genus SD8. Next base: position 2,936 of record LKUF01000095.1, on the reverse strand, counting down.
TTCGGGACGGAAAATATACTTTCATATATTTTTACGAAGAATATACCCCCATGGAAGGGGCATGGCAGCCCGATGCCATCATTGACAGGAAGATTGGCGAGGTGAAGAAGGATCTCTTCGATTACATCGAGAAGAACTCGGAGAGAATAGACTCCAATATCCCCATATTCTTCGGCCACGTCATCGACATCCTGGAGAAAAACTTCCCCGACCTCCCCGATGCCGCACATGACCGGTTCATCGATGATGCCACGGTAAAGGTGCTCGAGGTCTCCGGGCGGTCAACGGATGTCGAATATATCGAAAAACTCTTCAAGCATGCGGTCAGGAACAAGCGAAGGCCGGGTGGGCGGGTAATCTTTGATATCGTGCTTGGAATCAAGATGATCGATTTTGGCAAGTACACAGAAGCCATTGAAGTTTTGAAAAAATACCGGACCACCGATGCGATTGTCTGTACAGCAATCGCCTACAGTTACTATATTCTCTCGACCGATGAAGTGACCCATGATCAGCGATCCTTAAAGGCGAAACCGAGCCAGATGGCCCTTAATGCGCGGGAGCAGATGATCGAGCTGGCACGACTCCGGCCCCCGGTAAACCGGTTGAAATTCCCGCAGGTGGTACAGGATTTAAAGATCAACAAGATTTTCTGGTACATGCTCAGGCTTGCATTGGAATGGTTCCCGAATGAGTCCGAGTTTTTAAAAATCGGTCTCGATAAGGCAAAAAAAGATGGAAACAGGGATATGAGGGGAGAACTGCTGAAGATCGCTGCAGAACGGTATTACAGCGACATGTTCTTCCTCCGTGATCTCTACCATTTTAAGCTCGAGGCGAGGGACGCGGGAGGCGCGACGGCAGTGGTGCGGCAGATGATGCAGCAGCACCCCGATGAGCTCGAGCCCATCTATTATGGTCTCCAGCTCTCCATCATATCGTCCCAGAACTCGGCATACCAGAAATTTCGGGAAACCGCCATCTCGAAGGGTATTCCCGGCCAGGCAATTCTCCTGCTCGATTTCGCATTCGTTGTCATGAGCGGGCAGCAGAGTGACGCTATGGCATGCCTCGATGACATGAAGAAGAAGCTGCAGAGCAAGAATCATCTCGTCACCCTGCTGGAATACGTGGCAGGGGATATCTATTCAGAGGACGAAAAACGTTCGAAGGCGGCAAAAAAGGTTTTCCTAGACTCTATTGACCAGTACTGCATGCGGTTGCTCAAGATGAAGGACTAAAACCCCAGGTTCTCTGGTCAGATGCGGATCTGACCCGGCCACCCGTTCGAAGGCCCGGGGTTCTGTGCAATGGTAATGTTGATGCTGTCGAGGTAGATTCCAAGGCCGTTTTGGGCCGAATTCATTGCCTTTTCCGGGGTGTTGTTTATCTCGCTGAGATGTGCCAGCATGACTTCGTGGGTGTCCGGGCAGCAGTCCCGGAGAAATTCTGCGGCATCATGATTGGAGAGATGCCCCCGGCGCGACCGTATCCTTCGCTTCAGCATCTCCGGGTACGGCCCGTCCCTGAGCATATCAGGGCAGTGGTTACTCTCCAGGACAAGGCCGTCGCATCCCATTAATCTCTCACGGATCCTGGCATTCATGACACCGGTATCAGTGCAGCACCCGATCCTGATGCCGTTTTCCCTGATTGTGAAACCGGCCGGTTCGCGGGCGTCATGCGACGTCTCGAATGCCTGTATGGTGAAATCACTGATGTGGAACTGCTCGTCATAACAGAGCCGTTGAGCCCTGACCGGGGCGCGGGTACATTTTCTGCGTTCGAGAAATTCACAGAGTGTTCCGCCCGTTGCATAGACCGGGACAGAGAGGTGGCGGGCCAGCGCATCTACCCCTGATATGTGATCAGTGTGTTCGTGGGTGACCAGGATGCCGCATATGAGATCCTCGCGTCCTCCCGCCTCCCCGAGACGCCGGAAAAATTCCTTCCGCGAGAGGCCCGCATCTACGAGGAGAGCGCTGCTTTCCCCTTCAACGTATAAACAGTTCCCCTTGCTCCCGCTTGCCAGGGCTATACAGCGCATCGTGAACTAGTTTACGTGTCCATGGCATATACAGGCGTCGATTGGGAAAGTAACCAACAAAGAGAATTGGAAAAAACTGCATTTGTATGCACCCATCACTCAGGCAACCCGGGTTGGGACTGCAGCAGGGTTCTGCAATACCATGGACATGCGCTGTCTGAACCGGGACGGGTCTTCTGCGGTTATGAGATACCAATACCTTCAAAGAAGCTCTTTCTTCTGGGGGGAACGTCAGGCAGGTTGATCAGTCGGAGCATTGTTTCACTCCCGCGCCGCTTGGACAGATAGAGGAGAATATCTCGCCCAAAATAGTGATTGAAATGAATCGATTAATATGATGATACAACATCCGGTTGTGCATTCTACCCGGTTGCCCACTTCAGTATCCCCCTGCACATATCAGGCCCAAGAACCCGGATACCCTCGTCGTGATACTTTTCCAGGAGAAGGTTGAGATATTTTTTCGTACCTGCCGTTGTTGTAAAGATCCCTATCCTTTCTGCCCTGGTAACCAGCTGGCCCTCTTCCATCATCGCAAAGTAAGGGAGGACGTAGTAATGGGGGACCCCCAAAAGATCTGCAAGAGCGCGTGTTGTGGGAAACTTGATCCTGATAGCCTCCCCTGAGATGTTGAGAGTGATCGATCCATCGATCAGGAGGTGAATCCGGATTGCAGCATCGAAGATGAGATCAATGCTTAAAGCGGGCATAGGTTGGGATCAGGTTCTGCAGGAAAGCTGATAAAAGAATTGAAATGGTGGAATCAAAAAGGAAAGAAAAGAATTTATCTTAATTAATGTTTCTTCTTCTCCTCATCGGGGATCTCTTCAAGGTATACCACTTCAGCCCCGATGTCCTTTGCTATCTGCTCGATCTCGAACTTCCTGAA
>LKUF01000094.1 GCA_001412335.1 Methanolinea sp. SDB | reverse complement strand
CCATTTCATGGGGAAAATATGAGGCATGAATGTGATCCTCCCTCTTTTCCACCCGGAGTTTTCGGCCTGAAAGCCCGCATATCGACCGGTATGAAACCGGATACTTCCTGAGGATGGGCACGGTTTGCCCCTGCCCTCCAGGTCAGAGGGACCATTCATTACAGACCCAATTATTGCCCTGATCTTCCATCACTATCGTATTCTCACCCAAAAATCCGATCCGGTAAAGGAAAATGGTTAAATAGAATAAAGAGAATTCTTTTCAGTATAGAACAATTCAAGGGAGAGAACCGGTTGAAAGGGAGACCGCGTCGGAATGGCCCTCACCCTCTGGGTGGCACACTGCTGCCCATGCTCGCGCTTTTTTCACCATATTCTCCCAAAATTTTCTCGAATTTCGAAAAATACACCGATTTTCTGATTCCGATGAGGAAGGTGCATATACCGTGACAGGACGAATAGACGTGCTGGTGGACGGGAGCGGGGACGGCCACAGCGTCGCATTGTTCCCCGGAGAGGAGGTCTTCTTCTCGTACGAGCGAGGCGCCTCGAACAACGAAGCGGAGTTCAACGCCATCATCCTGGCGCTCGAGAACCTCCCCTCGCACGGGAAGGCGCGGATCATGACCGACAGCCAGGTGGCGGTCTGGAACCTGACGCTCGAGAAGAAGATCCGCCACCCGTCGTACATGCGCAAGTGCTGCCAGATACAGGACTTAATCGTCCAGAACCAGCTCGACATCGACATCCAGTGGATCCCGCGGAGGCAGAACCGGGCGGATCGGTTCCTCCGGCATTACATCGCGAGCCTCTGCGGGGCGTCGGGAAACGAGCCCCTGTACCGCCGGGTCCGGCGGCTCGAGTCAGAGAACATCAGGCTGAAGACGAAGCTCAAGCAGGCGATGAAGATGCTGGAGAGCCGGCAGGGCCCCATGAGGGAGCAGGGTGCACGGGCCTACGAGCGTGGGGTGGTCGCCGACTCGTGCCCGGACGACTGGTGAGGAGACGGCGGGAAATATCTCTTCGCCTCCTCGCTGTTTTGTGTGGGGAGACTGA
>LKUF01000093.1 GCA_001412335.1 Methanolinea sp. SDB | reverse complement strand
GCAATTCTGACATGGTGGACTCGGCAGAACTGACATAGGACTGTGCACGGGCATAGTCTGATGAAATCTTGGCGTTTTGCAGATCGCTCTGCGCACTCGTGTACTTAGCCTGTGCTGCCGACACATCTACTCCGGAGGCAGCAAGAGAATCGATACCGGTCTTCAGGTCACCAAGTTCGATGGTGAGGCTGCTGATGACCTCTTCGATCTGGGAGGGGTTTAACACCATCGCCGTCCGCTGCACTTCAGTCCCGGATATGACGGATCCGATGCTCGAGAGCTCGGCCACCCTCACGATGATCTTTTCGGCAGATTCGGTCACCTGTGGCGCAACGCCGTTCATGTTGACTCTCATCGAGAGTTCATGACTTGACGGGTAGGAGAGAACCCAGCCATTGATATTGACATTCCGGCCCACCTCGAGAACGGCCGGGTTTTCAACACCATCCTGTATGATGACGTACGACCAGGTTGCCGAATCGAGGTCCGTGGACATCTGGAGTGTATTTTCGCTATCGAACGTGTATCCACCAGAGGATACAAAATTGATGACAAAAGATGCCGATGCCTGTGTCTGCCCGGAAACCAGGTTGCCGCTCGGGGACACGGACGGGGTGCTCACCGAGATTCCTGCTGATGCAACCTGTGCAAGACAGAGGAACAATACGAGAAATCCAATAATCTTTCCTGTTCTTCTCATTCTCACTCACTCAAACAATGGTTCGATGTCTTCATCGATAATAAGTGCCTCCCTCTCCGAGGATTTCACCACATCTTCTATTGTCGTCCTGGCTATAGCCATCAGTTCCTTGATTCTCGGGGCATTGCTGACCGTGGAGAGCACGACGACGGCGGCCACATAATCACTGTTTACCGGGTAATCGCCGCCACGCACCTCGACACCGGCGATATTCTCTTCGACCCAGCTCTTCGCCTTCTCGATCCCCTTTCTGTCCAGCTCATCGGGCGGACCGGCCACAAGAACCAGTGAACGCTCTGCCGTGGTGTAATCACAGGGGATAGTCAGTCGGCCAAGCATGGCTCGGCGGACAAGGGAGATGATCTTTGCCGTGCGATCCTCTCCAAGGAGCACCTCTTCGGTTGCTTCCTTCTTCCTGAACTTTATCCCGCCGATGATGGATCCTACGGATTTCTTCTTTCGGTTGCTGATGACTTCGGTGATCGCGTACCCGACCGATGTGATCCCTCCGCCGCGGAGGGTATTTATGATCTCGCTCGAGTCCACCACCATCTCGCCCACGCCTGCCTTGCCGACCTCCCCGGCACGGAAAAGGACCCCGAAACGGCGGACAATTTCGTCATTCAGGCGGGAAAAGGCACTCTTTATGCTCTCCCCCTCGTTCTTCCAGGCGCTGTTGTCGAAAATAAAGGTGTTGTCGGCTTCCTTGATGAGCGTTGCAAGGCTCCTGGCCGCATTGTACGAATATAGCCTTCCCTCTTCCGGAGCAGGCAATATGCCAAGGGCGTAGACCGGTTCACGGTAGATCTTCTTGAGCTGCCTGGCAAGAACGGGTGATCCTCCTGAACCGGTTCCTCCGCCGAGACCTGCGACGATCATGAATGCATCCACATCATGGGTGCCTTTCTTGTCAATCGCGCTGACGATGCTGTCGACCTCGTCGAACGTTATCTTGGCGCCGGCAGCATTGTCGGTTCCAACCCCATGGCCTTTCACTATTGTCTGGCCGATCAGGATCCGATCCTTCAACTCGATATTTTTCAGCCCCATCAGATCAGTCCTGGCGGTGTTTACAACAATGCCGCGGAAGCTGCTCCTGCCGAGCCGTTTGTCCTGCTCAAGGAACATATCCACAATTTTTCCTCCAGCCTGCCCGAATCCGATGAAAAATATCCTCATGAAAGTGACACCAACCGTCCGTATTGGCAAGATAATATGAATTTACCAGCTAATATGGTTTCTTGCGAGGGTTCAAATACTTTCTTATAAACCCTCTCCATGCATGGAGCCGATACCAAAAGGATTCGATTTTCAGAGTCTTTTTTAAGCCTGTTCGGCATAGTTTATACAGGGCACCTGAGTATGAAGATCTGCATCGTTGGGGGAGGTATCACCGGCCTTGTCGCCGCTTTCAGGCTGGGGCCGGGACATGAAGTCGACCTCTATGAAAAGAGAGACCATCTCGGAGGATGCCTCTCTTCGTATCATATCAACGGGTACTGGCTGGAAGAGTTCTACCACCACTGCTTCTCCGGTGATTCGGACCTCTTCTCGCTCATGAAGGAATTATCCATCAACGATTGCCTGGAATGGCTGAACGGGACGACCGGGTACTATTCCAATGATACCATATACCCGCTCAGTTCTCCCCTCGAGATCCTGAAATACCCGGAACTTTCTCTTGCTGATAAGGTACGACTGGCTCTCCTTGTCATGAAGGCGAAAAAGATGGATGCGGACGACCTTGACCAGGTGACTGCCCGCGATTTTATCCTGGAAAGCCTCGGCGAGAAGATCTACCGATCATTCTTTGAGCCGCTCCTCGTGTCGAAGTTCGGACAAAACCGCGAAAGGGTATCTGCAGCATGGCTGATCAGCAGGGTTGCCATCAGGTCCAACCGGGGATTGTCAGGCGAACGGCTGGGCTATCTTCAAGGTGGCTTCCAGACACTTGTGAATGCCCTTGAATCATCCATAGGAAAGCATTCTGTCGTCCGCCTGAACGACCCGGTCGAAACGCTCGAGAAGGACATTCACGGCTGGCGGGTGAACGGACGGTTGTATGATACCGTGCTCTCAACCCTCCCCCCCCACCAGCTCGGCGTGCCGGGACTGGCAGCTGCCCCCCGCATCCCGTATCAGGGTGCGGCGTGCATGGCAATCGGGCTTGAAAGAGATATATCCGACGGGATATACTGGTTGAATATGAAAGATCCGGCACCGTACGGAGCGGTCGTATCGCATACGAATTTCGTCCCGAAGGATCGCTACGGGGAACATATCATCTATCTTGCGTCCTATTTTTCGGGGAAGTTACCACCACACATCGATACGAGGATGTTTGAGGACTTCTGCAGCCGGTTCGATGTATCCGGGTCAGAGGTGCACTGGAAGCGGCTTGCGGTGGAGCCACTGGCAGGCCCGGTCTATACTACAGGGTACCGGGACCTGATACCTGAATACGCCTCTCACGGCCTGTTTTTCGCAGGGATGTTCAGCGCTCCAAATTACCCTGAACGGAGCATGAACGGCGCCGTCGTCGCCGGGAACGAGGTGGCGGAACTGATCGACCGGGTGGAGGGCAGATGACCGGAGATACAGAGGTCAGTGCGGTCATTCCGGTCTACAACGACAGGAAGGCCCTGGAGAGAGCCATTCCAGAATCCCTGGACGTTCTCGGGACCATTACGGATTCCTTCGAGCTGATCGTTGCAGAGGACGGGAGCACCGACGGCAGTTGCGAATTTATCCGTTCGTGGGAAGAGAGAGACCCCCGTGTCCGGCTACTCCACAGCGACGAGCGACAGGGGAGGGGAAAAGCCCTCAACCGGTGTTTTCGCGAAGCCCGTGGGAGAATCCTCTGCTATTACGATGTGGATCTCGCCACCGACATGAGACACCTTGCAGACCTGGTCGGGGCTATCCGTGAGGGCTATGACATCTCCACCGGGTCCCGGCTCTTTCCGGAGAGTGATATCGAAAGGAGCGGAAGACGCGAACTGGCAAGCAGAGGGTACAACCTGCTTGTCAGGGCCGTCCTCGGCAGCAGCCTGCGTGACCACCAGTGCGGGTTCAAGGCATTCCTGCGGGAGCGGGTCTTGGCGATCCTTCCCGCGGTGAGGGCAGGACACTGGTTCTGGGATACGGAACTGCTTGTCAGGGCACAAAAAAACGGGTACAGGGTGTACGAATTCCCGGTCCACTGGGTGGAGGGGGCGGGGACGACCGTGAAGAGTAACGATGTGTGGTCCATGGGGACTGCGGTCCTCCGCCTGTGGTGGCAGCTGCATGTATCGAAAGATTAGCGCAATCATTCTCTCAACCCTGGTTGCCGCGGCCATCATAGTCTTCATGCTTGCCCGGGTATGGGACGACCTGATACTGGCCCTCGAGCATGCCGACTGGATATATCTCGTGGCAGCAACAGCCATATGCATCGCCGCATGGTGGCTGCGTGGATTCCGGTACAAGAAGATACTTGCCGGACTTGACATCCGGGTCGGCCTCTGTTTCTCCACTGCATGTATCTTTGTCAGCCAGACCGCCAACCTGATAATCCCTGCACGTCTCGGTGATCTCGTCAGGGTCTTTATCCTAAAACACGAGAATGACGCAACCATATCCGAGGGGATATCGTCAATCGTGGTGGAACGGGTCTTTGATATCATCACCATTGCGCTGCTCGGGGCAGTCTCCCTTCTCTTCGTCATCGATGCGCCGGACTGGTTCTACACGGTCATCATCCTTCCTCTCGTGGCAGGCGCCGTTTTTTTTGGGTTTCTCCTGTTCGTGGGGAAGTTATCGCCAAAAAACCGGTACCTGAAGATTATTTTAACCATGCTCGGGCAGGTACGGCAGGCCTCGCTGACGCTCCACTCGATGGTTGTCCTCACGACAGAATCAATCGTCATCTGGATGCTCGACGTTGCGGTCTGTTTCTTCGTGGTCATGATGTTTGGAGAGAGCATCCCGTTCGCCCTGATCGTCCTTGCAATCGTCATCGGAAACCTTGTAAAGGCAGTTCCGCTCACCCCGGGGGGTGTCGGGACATACGAGCTTGCCCTCGCCCTGACATTCTCCCTTGCAGGAGTCTCCCCTGCAGTCGCAACCCTGATCGCGGTCATCGATCACCTCGTAAAGAACCTGGTGACGCTCGCAGGAGGCATCGTCTCCATATACTACTTCGGTGGATGGGTGGTGGACACCATGAAATCCGCATTCAGAAAGGAACTGGTGGGAGGCAACGATCCTGGCATATGATGCCCAGATTGTCGCGGTGCTCTCGTGGCTCGCGATCCTCCTCTTTCTCCAGCTCGCAATCTGGCCGTACCTGAAAAAAATCTTTGGAGAGTTCTCTTTTCCACTCTCCTTTTCTGCATCGCTCCTTTTATTCTGCCTTGCTTCATGGTACTGCGGGTTGGCAGGGATACCAATCCAGATCGCGCTCCTTCCCTTCGCCATGTTGTTCCTCCTTGCCGCTTCCAGAAAGGAGTACAGCCTCGGTGAACTGAAGGCGCAATGGAAGTGGATACTGGTATTCCTCCTCTTCTTCCTCTTCATGACAGAGGTCAGGTTCGTCAATCCGAGCATATCGTACGCCGAGAAGTTCATGGACCATGCCTTCCTGGCATCGATCATCAGGACGCCTGTGGTCCCCCCACTCGATCCCTGGTACCTGGGAGGGTTCATGGACGTGTATTATTACCTCGGGTACTGGATCTTCGGCGCCGTGGCCATCGTTTCAGGTGTCCCGTCCAACATCGCCTTCAACCTGGCCCTGCCGACCGTGCTTGGATACTCGGCCCTGAACATGTACGCGCTCGGCCACCTCCTCTCCGAGAGGTTCCGGTGGCTCCCCCTGGCCACGTTTCTCGTGGCGAACCCCTCATTTATCTGGCAGATTATCCAGGGCAAGGCTCCCGGGGCGGTCATGTGGGATTCCACACGCACCATCACCAATACCATAAACGAATTCCCGCTCTTCTCGTTCCTGTGGGGGGACGTGCACGCACATGTCATCGGGATCTTCAACCAGGTCTTCTTGATCTTTCTCCTCGTATTTGCATGGAAACGGTGGCAGGTTTGTGACCGGCGAAAGAGATGGGTCATCGCCGGCCTTTGTGCGATCAGCCTTGGATCGATGCCCCTCATCAACAGCTGGGACGTCATCGTCTATGCGCCGATCACCGTTTTGTTCGGTATTCTCATCTTTTTAAAAGACCGTGGCGAAAGCGCCCGCCCGGAGAAGAGAGAGGGAAGGGGCGTTTCGGCATTCATCGATCCTGTTGCTGCATTCCTCGAAAGAAGCTACGGTTTTCTCATCCTCGTCCCGGTCATCTCTGTTGCCATCTACCTGCCATTCTACCTGCAGATGAGCACCTCGGGCATTCTCGGGGTGGGAATCGTGCACTCTCCTACCGTTCCAGGGGAATTTCTCCTGGTCCACGGGTTTTTCCTGCTGGTCTACCTCGTCTACCTCTCGGCAGATATCGGTAAACGGCCCTATCTGCTGGCAATCGCGCTTCCTGTAGCACTGGCAGGCTACCCTGCCGCGGCGATTGCCGCAATTCCTCTTGTCTACCTGCTTGCCAGGAAGGAGAAGAGTCCTGTAGAACTGCTGGCCATCCTTGGCCTCCTGGTAATCATCACCTGCGAGTTCCTGTACCTCATCGATAACATGGGTGAGACCTATTTCCGGATGAACACCATCTTCAAGTTCTACATCGCCGCATGGCTCCTGATGGGCGCGTCCTCGTTCTCGATGCTTGGAGACCTCATCTCCCGGCTGATCCCCCGCAAAACCTTCACAAAGAGGGCCGGATCGGCAGCAATAATCGGGATTTGCGCTATCCTTCTTGTCACGCCCCTGGTTGTCAATCTCGACTCGCCATACCCTGGTGGAACGCTTGACGGCCTTGCCTATCTCGAGGAGGCCCATCCCGGCGATGCCCAGGCAGTAAAATACCTGCGATCGATCGAAGGGAGAGTGGGCATTGTCGAGGCGGAAGGCGGGGATTACACCTACTATTCCCGCATATCGTCATTCACCGGTATCCCTGCGATTATCGGCATGCCATTCCATGAGTACATGTGGCGGTCTGGCGAATGGACAGGGGAACGGCCAGGCGATGTCAGGATGATATACGAGAACCCGGCGATGACACGCCAACTCATGGAGAAGTACGGGGCATCGCTCCTGTATGTCGGCGAGCTCGAGCGGGAGCAGTACGCGGTCAGGGTCCAGGAGGCGGGTCTCCTGCCAATCTATGACCAGGCGGGAGTACAGATTTACTGGCTCCCTGGTGCGGGAACCTGATCTGCCCCTGGCATATTATTTATAAAGTTCGGGTGCGATTTCTTCACAAAAACGACCCGTCACAAACCTTTATTTCCGCTCCTGATGAAATGATATGGTTACATCGTCTTCACTGACTGATGAGTGATGAGGGAGATGCTACCTGCTCCTGAATGAGGTGAGTTATGGCCCAGACATACGTGAAATTCGAAGTTTCTGAAGAAATTCAGAACAAAGCGCTTGAAGCGCTTGAAATCGCAAAGGATACCGGCAAGATCAAGAAAGGATCGAATGAGGCGACAAAGGCTATTGAGAGGAGTATTGCAACTCTCGTGCTGATCGGAGCCGATGTCGAGCCCCAGGAGATCGTGATGCACCTTGCACCCCTCTGTGACGAGAAGAAGATCCCCTACGTCTTCATCAACAAGCAGAATGATATCGGCGCCTCGAGCGGTCTCGACGTGGGATCCACTGCTGCAGCAATCGTCAAACCGGGAAAGGCAAAAGATATGGTGGATGAGATCGTCAAGCAGGTCAACGAACTGAGAGCGTGAGTCAATCATGGCAAACGAAGGAACGCCGGCTGAAGTGATCGAGGTCATCGGTTCAACCGGTATGCATGGTGAGGCCATGCAGGTGAAGTGCCGCATCCTCGATGGCCCAAACAAAGGGCGAATCATCACACGAAACACCGTGGGCCCGATACGCGAGGGCGACGTGCTGATGCTCCTTGAGACCGAGCGCGAGGCAAAGAAACTTTCGAGGCGGTGATTGTCATGGTGGAAATGCGCAACTGCAGTTTCTGCGGAGGACCGATCGAGCCCGGCACAGGCAAGATGTTCGTCAAGAAGGACGGCACTATATTCTATTTCTGCTGCACAAAATGCCAGAAAAATTTCAGGCTGAAGAGAGCGCCGCGCCGTGTAGCATGGACTGCAGCCGGCCGGAAGGCAATGGGAAAGGAGTGATCACGGGTGGACCGTACCTTTGTCATGGTGAAACCTGACGGGGTTGCCCGCGGCCTGATCGGAGAGGTTGTCTCCCGCCTGGAGGGCAAGGGCCTCAAGCTGGTTGCCGCCCGCTTTGAAAAACTCCCGGAAAAGAGAGTCATGGACCAGTACAGGGAACACCTGGAAAAACCGTTCTTCCCGTCGCTTCGGCATTACGTCACCAGCGGGCCCTGCTTCCTCATGGTCTGGGAAGGCAAAGCCGTGGTCACTGTCGTGCGGGGGCTGGTGGGAGCGACCGATCCCGCAGAAGCGCTGCCGGGAACCATCAGGGGTGACCTGGCAATGGATATCGGAAGGAATGTTATCCACGCCTCCGATTCACCGGAGAGCGCGGAACGGGAGATCTCGATCCACTTCTCTCCCGACGAACTGGTCGCATACAGGCGGATAGACGAGTCCGTTCTGTACGAATAACCAATTTTTCCCGGAAAAGTCGCAATCACAGCTTCGTGATCTCTCCGTTTAAACAGGTCCCATTGACCAGAATGCACGTTCCCGTCACCAGTGGCAGGGTTTTTGTCCCATCGGTGAATCATCCTTTTTTCCTTTAGAAAATCTCTTATGAGCTGACAGTCTAACCACTGCCATATGGCGGGAGACGTGGTGAATTTTATTCTTCTGTCGCTCTCGTCCATCTTCATAATCATCAATCCCCTGGCGGCGACACTCTTCTTTGTCACCCTCACGTCAGGGATGGGGCACGCGGAGAAACAACAGGTGGCAAAGGACGCCTGCAGGTATGCTTTCCTGATCCTGGTAACCTTCGCCATTCTCGGGGGCATCGTCCTCGACCTGTTCGGCATCACCATCGATGCATTCAGGATCGGTGGGGGTATCCTTCTCTTCGGTATCGGCATGGAGATGGTGTATGCCCGGACGTCACGGACAAAGATGACTGCAACCGAGAAATACGAGAGCATGGATACCGATGACATCTCGGTGATGCCCATGGCAATCCCCATGATCGCCGGCCCCGGCGCAATCGCAACGACAATTGTGCTCGAGAGCGAGGCTGTAGGCACAGTCGTCCAGAAAGCCGTTATACTGGCTTCAATAACCATCGCAATCGTCACCACGTATGTCATGATGACAAAATCCGAGCAGATCGTCTCCAGAGTCGGCCAGAAAGAATCGCGGGTCATCAACCGGCTCATGGGAATGCTGCTCATCGCGATCGCGGTCCAGTTCGTGATTACAGGGCTTCGCTCCGCGTTCCCCCTCCTGGCAGGCGCCTGAAGGACCGGAAGGAACCTAGATGTGTGACCAGGCACGTACAGTACCTGATATGCTGATACATGCCGTGCAGATGGCAGCTGTCTGGGAGGATCCGGAAAAAACCCTGGAAAAAGCAGAATACTGGGTGAAAGAGGCCTCCAGACAGGCGGGAGACCTGGTGTGCTTTGCCGAACAGTTCGCGACAGGCTGGGATCCCTCCTCGCACCGGCATATCCAGGGACGGGACGGCCCGATCGTGTGCGGATTGCGGGCTCTCGCAATCGAATACGGGATTGCAGTACTCGGCTCCTTTCGGGAGAGACATGACCCGCTTCCCCGGAATACCTGCATCGTGCTTGACAGCCAGGGCAGGGAACGTGCCTCGTATTCAAAGTGCCACCTCTTCTCTGCCGGCGGCGAGGACAGGAATTATTCCCCTGGCGAATCTGTAACGGTCTTTGACCTCTCTGGCACCAGGTTTGCGATCGCGATCTGCTACGATCTCCGGTTCGGCTCACTCTTCCAGTATTATGCCGCATCGAACATCGATGCGGTACTGGTCCCCGCTGCCTGGCCTGCATCCCGGATGAAGCACTGGCAGCTCTTCGTCCAGGCGAGAGCGCTTGAAGCACAGGCATACGTGATCGGGATTAATACCACCGGAATTACCCCTGTAGATAGCTACTGTGGCGGATCGATGGCTGCAGGACCGTCAGGGGATGTCGCCTGCAGGCTCGAAGACGAGGAGGGGCTCCTGGAGGCAAGAATCGATCGGAACGTTCTCGAATATGCACGGACGAGCCTCCCCGTATCGCGCGATCGCAGGCCCGGCCTGTACCGGCACCTGGTGCGGGAAGAAGAGAAAAACCGGTAAGTGGGCACTATTGAAGGATCTCCTCGCGAATTACCTGCAAAAACTGCCATTTCCCGTATGCCTGAAAGAATCTGCAGCGGGAAAATTTCCACCATTTCTATATTTACCCGATGACCACCCACTCTATTACCATGTATCGTCTTGTGTGCGTGAACTGCAGGACGCCATATCCCCCCGACGAGATCATATACAACTGTCGGAGATGCGGGCATCTCCTTGCAGTTGAGTATGACATGGACTCTGTCACGGTGAGCCGGGCCATCTGGGACAAGCGCCCCATTTCAGTCTGGCGGTATCGTGAGCTGCTCCCGGTCACCATAGGCCCGGTCACGCTCCAGGAGGGTGGGACGCCACTCTATCACCTTCACCGCCTGGGTGCGGAGATGGGGCTTCCGTACCTGTATGCAAAGCATGAGGGTATGAACCCCACCGGTTCATTCAAGGACAGGGGGATGACCGTAGGCGTCAGCATGGCCATCCAGCTCAGGAAAAGCAGTGTCGCGTGCGCGAGTACGGGGAATACATCGGCAAGCCTCGCGGCATACGCGGCAAAGGCAGGGATACCTGCTGTCGTGCTGCTTCCGGCCGGAAAGGTCGC
>LKUF01000092.1 GCA_001412335.1 Methanolinea sp. SDB | reverse complement strand
AAGTTGATCGTACAGATCGAAGCAAAAACGGTTGTTCGCCTCGACGATGAATTCTCCACTATCTGACAGGGAGACGGCCGGAGTAACCTCATCACCTGGTGATCCCGGCTGTCCAGGACCTGATTCCGGGGCGACGCACCCGGCAAGAAGAAACGCGGCTGTCGCCAGCGCTGCCACAGTCAGGGTGATCAAATTCGCATGCTTCATGGGTGAGTGATAGGCGCGTTGATTTGTTAAACGTGGCGTTGACTGCGGGTTTTTTCGAAGTTATCCCTGCAATGGAGACACGTATGATTGAAAAACCGGAATTGCCAGGGAGTCCGGACAGAAGAAGGGTATCCGTAAAGTAGAGGGAATCCTGGTATCTGGTGAAGTCATCATCTTCATCATTTCCCCTCCTCCAGTATCCTTAAAACCACTTCCCTGCCTAAGACTACGTTATGACTCTTCTCGCTGCCAGGAAAGCACTGCATGCCTTCCTCGAGGAGGATTATCCACGGGGATTCGGCAAGAAGCTCTTCCGGTCCTTCATGTATGCCCTGATCTCGGTCAACATCCTGTTAATAGTCCTCGAGACCGCTCCGGATATAACACCGGCGACTACCGGCATCTCCACGACCATCTACTTCTTCTCGATATGCATCTTTATCGTCCTCTACATCCTCCGGCTCTGGGTATGCGTGGAGGACTCCCGGTTTGCCAAACCCCTCACCGGAAGACTCCGGTACATGGTCACCCCTTATGCGGTGGTAGACCTCCTCGTGCTCATCGCCTTTACAACCCCCGTATCCTTCATGAGGGATCCGCTGGTCTATGAAGTGATCCGGTTTCTCAGGCTCTCGATTATCCTGAAGCTCATCCGCTACTCGGATTCATTGCGGACCATGACGCGGATATTCATCTCCAAGCGAAAACCTCTGGGAATGGCGCTCTATATGCTCCTTTTCCTGCTGCTTATCACCTCAACAATGATGTTTCTTATCGAGCATGCAGCCCAGCCGGACAAGTTCTCCAGCGTTGCCGAATCCATGTGGTGGGGGATAGAGACCCTGACAACTCTCGGCTACGGGGATATCGTCCCGGTCACACCGGCAGGAAAACTCCTCGGGGGGTTCGTAGCTCTGTTAGGCATAGGGATGTTTGCGATTCCTGCCGGTATACTCGCCTCCGGCTTTTACGAGGAATATGCAAGGGAGGAGGAGAAGGAAGCGAGGACACAACAATTGGCTGCAGGAGAGGAGACAGAAAACCAGAGTGTTTGCCCCACGTGTGGGCATCCGATGAACAGGTGAGGTCAGATATAGCTCTCCTGCGGGTCAGGAGTGATGAAAAAAGGTGTATGTAATTGGATTTCAGGTCTTTCCAAACCAGGCCTTGACATTCGGGCGGAAGAGGTAATACAGGATGATCACTGCAAGGATGAGGTTTAAGAGGGCGCCTGCCCCGGTGGTGAAGAGTGATATCAACCCCACAATGACGGAGATGATCATAATTATTACTCCGACAGTCCATACCCATGGCCAGCCCTTGAAGCAGCCGACGCCGAGCGCAAGGTAGACCAATCCCAATATAATAAATATTCCACCCATGGCCAGCCCGAGAGCTCCGGCCACAATGGTTCCCATTGCAGCGACTCCTAAACCTGCAAGTAGCGCCAGAATTCCTCCAATAATCCAAAGGATCCCAATAATTGTTACTCCCAATGGTCTTTGTGTCATGATGAGGGAGTTATCTTCCGGGTAGAAAAATTTTTTGGGGCTTATCAAGCCAAAGATGGCTTGATGCATACTTAAAAAAGTTATATATTCGAATCTGAAGAATCCGATTGACCATCCCTGTACCCCGGCGAATTTTTTTAGGTATACCAAAATATTTATGCCAGGCCAATCAATATTTAGGTAAGCCAAAATTTGTGATGCCCATGGAAGTTCCACTCATCAGTCTTGCAATCAACCAGACAGCAATCGTCAGGCACTTTATCGGCGGTCAGCATTTCCAGCACAAACTGAGAATGATGGGGATACGGGAAGGAAAAGTGATAAAACTGCTTGCTTTACAACCCCTCATGGGCCCCATCGTCATCGAGATCGACCGGAGGGAACTGACAATCGGCAGGAGAATGGCAAACCACATCATCGTGGAGACGACCCGATGAAAAAGATCGTCCTGATGGGCAATCCGAATGTCGGAAAGAGCGTGGTATTCTCCCGCCTTACAGGAGCACGGGTAATCTCTTCGAACTATCCCGGATCCACCGTTGACTTTGCAAAAGGCCGGATGCATATCAGGGGCCACGAAGCAGAGATCATAGATGCTCCCGGGACATACTCCCTCCAGGCATCCAACAAGGCCGAGGAAGTGGCAGCACGGGTGCTTGACCAGGCCGATCTCGTCATCAACGTGGTCGATGCAACCAACCTGGAACGGAACCTGTTTTTGACACTTGAGCTCATCGAGACCGGAAAACCGGTGGTAGTCGCCCTCAACATCTGGGACGAAGCGGTGCGCAGCGGTATAGAGATTGACTACCCAGCCCTTGAAGAGGAACTTGGAGTTCCTGTAATCCCCGTCGTGGCATTGAGCGGCGAGGGGATCAGGGAGCTCGTGCAGCGCATGGACGAAGTTTCATCCAGCCCAGCCCGGCCCCCGGTTTCCGACGAAGAGAAATGGATCCGGATTGGCTCCGTTACAAGAGAGATCCAGACCATCAGGCACAGGCATCCCACGCTCAGGGACAGGATCTCACTTGCCTCCATCGTTCCAATCACAGGGGTCCCCATAGCAATCGGTGTAATTCTCCTCGCTTTTTTCACCGTGCGGATCATCGGGGAGACGATGATCCAGTTCATCTTCGATCCAATCTTTGATCTCTATCTCCCCTTTGTCACGGCTCTTGGCAACTGGCTTGGGCCAGGCATCCTCCAGGAGGTATTGATCGGACGGCTGATTGATGGCGAGATCGATTATGTCCAGTCCCTGGGAATCCTCACAACAGGTCTCTACGTCCCGCTCGGCATGGTACTGCCGTATATTATCTCGTTCTATTTCACCCTCTCGATCCTCGAAGACTCCGGCTACCTTCCACGGCTTGCAACGCTTGCAGACAGCGTCTTTCACCGCCTCGGGATGCATGGCTATGGGATCGTCCCGCTGTTTCTCGGCATGGGCTGCAACGTGCCGGGTGCCCTTGCGACCCGCTGCCTTGATACCAGGAAACAGCGGTTTATCTCTGCAACACTTCTCGCAATCGCTGTCCCGTGCATGGCGCAGCTCGCAATGATCTTTGGTGTTCTCGGCCCGTTCGGCCTGATGTATATCCTCATGGTCATCGCAACCCTCTTTATTGTCTACATAGCCGGAGGACTGGTACTTGCCAGGTTCGTAAAAGGCGAGAGTTACGAGATCTGCCTGGAGATCCCGCCCTACCGGATGCCTGACCCGGGCATTATCGCAAAGAAGACCTGGATGCGGGTCCGGGGATTCCTCGGTGAAGCGATACCGTACCTCTTTGCAGGGATCCTGCTCGTAAATATCCTCTATGCCACCGGGTTTTTGGATTGGATCGGCAATCTCTTTGCCCCCGTGACAGCCGGGCTTTTTGGATTGCCAAAAGAGGCGACGACCGCGCTCCTGATGGGATTCTTGAGAAAGGATCTTGCCGTCGGGATGCTCATCCCCCTGGGCATGGCCCCGCTGCAGCTGGTCATTGCCGTAACTGTCCTGACCATCTACTTTCCCTGCGTGGCGACGTTTGCTGTACTGGTCAGGGAACTGGGAAGTATCGATATGCTGAAATCGACGGCAGTAATGGTCGCAACCGCACTCATCGTGGGAACGGCAATGAGGGTTATCCTTCTTGGGGTCTGAAGGTGAAGAGACGTGCGCAGGAAGACGATTGAAGAATATATCGAGTTGATCTATGAGCTGGAAAAGCAGGGCGGGCAGGCCCAGACAGGGGCAATTGCCGAGGAGATGAATATCACTCCCCCATCGGTTACCGAGATGCTGCAGAAGCTCGAGAAAGAAGGATACGTGCATTACAAGTCATACTCTGGCGCGACACTCACCGGGAAGGGAAGAAGACTTGCCAATAGACTCGCGAAAAGGCACGAGACAATCGCTGAATTTTTCGAGATGATCGGAGTCGACCATGACCAGGCACAGATCGATGCATGCCAGATCGAGCATCACATAAGCGAGAGATCTTTTCAGCAGCTGGAAAAGTACGTCCGTTCCATACAGGAAAAACCTTGAA
>LKUF01000091.1 GCA_001412335.1 Methanolinea sp. SDB | reverse complement strand
ATCCAGTTCTTGAGCATCCGGACCTTATCATCAATGTCAGGCGGAATGCCCTGGCCGCCTGCCTCGATATCATCGAGCATCGACTCGATATCATCGACGACCGCTAAAAGATCGTCAACCAGCCCAGGCCCAACATCCAGGCTTTCATTCCTTATCTCCTGGAAAACATCCTCCATGGCATGGCAGAGTTTCTCCATTCCTTCGAATCCCATCGAGGCCGACATTCCTTTCAGGGAATGAGCCGACCGGAAGATCTCGCCGATTGCACCTTCGTCGCTCCCTGTCTCCAGGACCAGGAGGTTTTTTACGATATTTTCATGGTTTTCCCTGGATTCAGCGATATACAGTGACCGGTACGCATCAAGTTCCGACATGGCTATCCCTTCATATCATCAATTATCCTCGAGATTTCATCTCCCATCCGGTCGAGCGGCAGGACCTGGTCGACACAATTCCTGGCCAGGGCCGAACGGGCCATTCCGTATACAAGACAGTCCTCCTCCCTGCAGATCATGGTCTGTCCTCCCTGCTGCTTGATCGCCGCCATACCCTCTCCCCCGTCATTTCCCATCCCTGAGAGGATCACCGACAGACAGCGTGGACAAAAGACCGCGGTTGCAGACTGGAATGTCCTGTCAACCGCAGGCCTGACATTATGGACGGGTGCCGCACGGGAATGCACGATTCTTCCGCCCGTCTTCGTGTTATCTGCGATAAAAGCAGTGATTATTGAATGAAAACCGGATTTGGAGATGTAGATATGC
Source organism: Methanolinea sp. SDB (assembly GCA_001412335.1). Lineage (GTDB taxonomy): Archaea > Halobacteriota > Methanomicrobia > Methanomicrobiales > Methanospirillaceae > SD8. Next base: position 6,611 of record LKUF01000091.1, on the reverse strand, counting down.
CCGGCCTTCAGGATCTCACCATTCTCGGTCTCCTTGACAGGCATGGAAGAGATCCTGTTCAATCGGGTTGCCAGCGATGCAGTGAACCCTCCCGTTGGCATGTGCTGGGTTATTACCACTGCAGCATCGAGCGGCACCGAAATCGAGGAGAGAAGCACGTCCAGCATCGGCGGTCCACCTGCAGATGAACCAATCAGCACCGCCTTTTCTGCAGTTGCAGTCGATTGGGGCACACTCTGGTTTATGTATTTGATCTTCACTAAATTATGGATCTTGTCCTTGAGCAGCCTGTCCAGCCCCCTCACACCACGGACGTCCTTTGGCTTCAAAAGAAAATCATCGGCACCCAGTTCCATCGCAATCTTCGTCATCTGACCGCCGGTCGTCGTAAGCGAAGAGAGCATCAGTGTTTTTGGAAAATGTGGTATCTCGGTCTTCTTCTTCAATACCGCAAGGCCGTCCATCCTCGGCATCTCGATGTCGAGCGTCATCACATCGGGAGACAACTCCTCGATCTTTTTGATGGCGTCGAGCCCGTCATTTGCAGTCCCCACTACATCGATCTCCGGATCCTTTTCCAGCATATCCTTGAGGATGGTCCGCATGAAGAGCGAATCATCGACGATGAGGATGCGGGTCATTTCAGGAACCAAGGACGTTTTTTATCTCTTCGAGCACCTTTGGGGCCTGGAAGGGCTTGACGATGTATCCTTTTGCCCCTGTCTTTATGGCCAGTTTCACCATCTGTTCCTGTCCGACTGCGGTACACATCACCACCTTTGCATTCGGATCGAAAGTTTTTATCCCCTTCAATGCCTCAATTCCATTGACCTTCGGCATCACGACATCCATCGTGACCAGATCGGGTTTTAACTCCTTGTATTTTGCAATTGCCTCGTCACCGTCGCCTGCCTCTCCAACGATATCGTGTCCACCGGAAAAGAGTATGTTCTTCAGGAGGGTTCGCATGAAGAGGGTATCATCAACAATTAAAATTTTCCCCATTATGCATCAGGTAATTGTTGGCAATAAAAACATATCTATTTAATGGAAGACGAAACCTGATTGCAGACGAAACGCGCTTATTGCGAAGGGGGTTTGACGGAATCCGTGATGAACCTGACTCCTTTGGGCGTCAGGGTGACTTCTTTCCGGACAAAAACCACTTCTATGAGTCCCAGTTCGAGGAGACTTTCATAGACCTTGTCCAGTTCCGTGTGCGAGATGGAGAGCATGTTCTCGATCGCATGTGAGTCCATCCCCGAGTAGATGAGCATCCCCACCTGTGCCGAGACCGGGTCGAGTTCGTCCCCAGTCATCTCCATGTCCTTTGTGGCGTCGGCAAGGAAATTCATGAGGATCTGGAGGGTCGAGATCGGGCAGAGGACGTAGCTCACGACCACCTCGCCCTGCTCCAGGTGTTCGATCTTTACCACATCTGCCTGCTTGTTCGTGACTTCCTTCTTGGTGAGTTCAATCCCGGTGACCTCACTTAAGGGAACAGAGACCTGCTTGTTCTGGCTGACAAACCAGATACTCGTCTTCAAAACTGCAATCGCCCCTTTCTCCCACGTAGCATTGGTCGCCATGACTCCTCCCCGGACTGCGGGGGACATGAAATACGCCATCAGCCGATAAGCGCTGCATGACATGATGATGAACTTCTTCAAGGCCTGGAGGACTTTTTCGACACTCGCAACCTTCAGGACAACAGGAGGTTCGCCTTTCAGGGTTATGAAGAGGACATTCTTCTTCTGTTCCAGGTCGACAACTGATTTGAAGGGGACATTTTTGGAGAACGGTTCGGCAATGGTCATTCCCTCTTTCTGGATATCGATCTTTGAAACGACCCATTTCCCGTCTTTCTCAATTTTTACCGGAACAACTGCCATCCTCTCACATACTCCCTTCTCGTGTCCCTGGTGGTCAATCCTTTCGTCGTGTCACCTTCAGGAGTCCTTCAAGTTCCTTTTCAAGATCGCTTGCAGGGACTTTGACATCCTTTAGATCACGCAACAGGCTTAAGTTCTCCTGTTTCTTGACGCCTTTTGCCTCGGACTTGAGGGAGGCCATCAGGTCGTCGTCCTGGCGGCTGCCGCTTCCAAACGAGATCATATCGTCTTCGTCCGACATTTTGGGCATATCCATCTTTTTCGGTGCCGCACCCCCCAAAGAGGCCGTTTTTGCAGCACCGGTTCCTGCGGAGGATGCGGGGAAAGCCCCGGCTTTTTCGGGTACCTGCTCTTCCCCTGCCATCGCTTCACCCATGTCGACCGAATTCAGGTCGATATCGCCAAAGTCACCCATATCGCCATCGAGGGAGAATGCGTCATCATCTTCGCCGGAATCGTCCAGGACGTCCTGATGGGCTCTCAGGATATCTGACACTTCCTCGTCTTCCTCTTCATCGATGGCGATAGGAGCCTCATCCGCATCAAGGTTGATATCCATCTTTGAATAATCCTCGGATTCAACAGGCGACGCACCAGCGTCCATGCCGAAGGCCGCGGCATCCAGGTCGTCATCGTCAAGGAGCGGAATGTCCAGGTCGGCATCCAGGTCCTCCATCGAATCGATCTTGATCGAGTCCTGCGCAAGTTCGCTGAACGGGTCATCGACACCTTTCTTCTTCTGCACAGGAATAATATCTGGAACTATATCGTCAAGGGAGACGTCAGATTCGCCTGAGACCGATTTGCCAAGCATCTCGTCGATCTTCTTCTGCTTGGCGACCTTCTCCTTCGGGCTTCCCCGTGCTGAACGGAGATCACGCCCCAGAACCGAGAACGCTCCTTTCATGGTGGAGAAAAACTCTGAAATCCCGGATTTTGATTTTTTCTTCCCCGCTTCCCCGGCAACTGGTTTTCCTTCCTTCTTCGCTGCCTTCTTTGCTTCCTTTGCCGCTTTCTTCGCCTCTTTCGCCGCTATCTTCTCATCTTTTCCGGGCTTTGTCTTCCTCTTTTCCTTTGCCGGTTTTCCCTTCTTCTCACCCTTCTCCTTTTTCTCCCGTTTCGGAAGTTTTATAGCGCCAGTCAGGAAGAGGAGGAGGATTCCGAGGATGATCACCCCTGCCAGGAGGTAGAAGACCGGGATATTGGCAATCATCATGAACGATCCCGCGACGATAATGACCAAGAATAATACAAGTCTCCTGGTTGAATCTTTCATGTCATACTCCTTGGAACGTGGGGATACTGAAGAACATACCAACCATTATCGGTGCAAATATATAAATCACCCCCGTTACAGTCAACAATGTGCTGGCAAAGAAATAAAACATGTACCGGTCGCCACCCATCACGATCTTTCCGGCGATGATGTTTGAGATGGTGATGATGGTGAGCATGATGATCGTGTACGTACCCATCGTCGCCTCCGGGAAGTTGACGAAGAGGTCGATACCGCCACCGATACCGCCACCCACGGTTGTGGGATCACTCAGTGCCGCACCCGTATCGAGCGACGCGACCACCGATGCGATTGCCTTCGACATCGTGACCATGATGTGGTAGAGGAAGAGGAAGATCCCGACCATCATGGCGTGCATGGGGATGAGCAGGATTACGAAACCCATCGCCACGTTATTCCTCTTTTCCCGGAGCAGGACCTGCTCGAGCATTGACGATCCCACGATCTGGCCGATAATATCCGGTTTTCCGCCCAGTTCTACCGAATCCCGGAAGATGTTTAAATACTTGTAGATGAGGTTGCTCCCGCTCTCCCCGATGAACCTCTCCCAGGTTTCCTTCTCGTCCAGGCCAAGGTTGAGCTTGGAATAGACGCCGTTGATGAAAGGTTCGAGATTCACGAGTGATTTCCGGTCAATCTCTGAGAGGGCGTTAGTGATGGTGATTCCTTTTCCCCCCATCACCGCACCTAGACTCCTGATGAAGGTCGTGAATTCGGCATCACGGAGGATGATGTTCCGGTCGTCAAGGTACCCGATTATCCCGAGCGGAAGCAGCATCAGGCCGATCAGGAGCATGACGATGCCGGCATTCTGGCTCAATATCCCGAGGAGTAAACCAGCTCCCACGCTGATGGGGAGCACGCGCCTCTCAAGGCGGTGGATCATGGCCTGCTCCTTTGAGCCCCTGTCCAGTGAATGTGTCTTGTCATCCGAGGGTACCGAGCGGTACATGGTGGTGATGCCGAACAGCGAGATGAAGAGAACGATGAAATACGAACCTGAAAGCGTCTGGTTGATGTCGTCGGGGGCGAAGATCGCCACCGAGATCATGATGATGATCCCGACAAGCGCCCCGGAGAAGAGAAGTGCGATGTATGCATCGCCCCATTTCTTGAGCATCTCCACTCCCTGTTCGTAGGTGTTTTGAAAGACGCTCCTGATCGTGCCGAGTTCCCGTGTCAGGAAATCCTCGTCCGGCACTCCTGACTGGATGGAGTTTGCGTACCGGTTCAACATGCTGCGGAGCATGGCATTGGACACCTTCTCAGCGATCGTCGTGAGGGCTTCCACGTAACTGAAATTCCATCTCTTCACGAAGAATTCGATCTTTTCGATATACTTCGTCGTCACGTACTCTTTCCGGGCGGCCGTATATGCGAATATCTCCGGCCTGGTTGCCTGGGCCGTCGTGATGGAGGCCATGTAGGTTATCATGAAGAGGAGGTCGGGCCCCATCCGCTTGTTCTCGGTGATCGTATCGATGCGGGCTTTTATCGATTTCCCGAGGTCTGCGAATGGGAGCTTGCCTGCATTCTTCTCTTTTATAGACTTCCCGAACCCTTCAAAGTTCATCCAAATCGATCTTTAAGAGACCCTGCTTCTTGACCTTGGTCGTCATGTGGAAGAGGTCGTAGAAGCCTGTGTAACCTGCCTTGTGAAGCCGTTCCAGGATACGTGCTCTCTTCTCGAGTTCCTGGTATATTGCGGCTTTTTTGTATTCGGGAATCCCAAGCATGGTGGCAATCTTGTTCTCAAGCAGGTAGCTCGAGCCCCTGCCAGGGAACTCGAAGAGATCGGTTGCAGGGTTCCAGTGGAACATCTCGACGAATGAGAACCCCTGGGTCTCGGGGTTGAATCCGACGAGTTCGCTTATGGAGAGTATTCGGCGGACGGTCTCCCCGGTGGGGCGTTTCACCGCACTCTGGATAACGACGATATTCAAGTTGTCCACGTAGGTCTTTGGGATGTTTATGGGATCCCCGACGAGACGCTGGATGAGTTTCTCCACCGATGCGGCATGGAACGTGGAAAGGACGGGGTGGCCGGTCTGCATCGCACTGAATGCGACGGACCCTTCCACACCACGAATCTCTCCGACCAGGATCTGGTTTGGTCTCTGACGAAGAGCTGCCTTCAGGAGGTCGAACATGGTGACGTCGGATCCCTCACCTTCGCCCTTCCCCTTCCCTTTCGACACTTCCCTGACCCAGTTCTTGTGCGGGACCTGCAGCTCGGGCGTGTCCTCGATGGTCACGATCTTGTTTTCCGGGGGTATGAAGGTAGTGAACGCGTTCAGGCTCGTGGTCTTTCCGCTGGCAGTCTCACCGCTCATGAAGAGAGACATGCCGTTTTCTATGCAGATCCAGATATATGCCGCCATCAGGTAGTCGCAGGTCTTGAACTCGATGAGCTTGAGGATGCTCAAGGGGTCGTCCATCGCCTTCCTGATGGTGAAATTGCTTCCTTTCCTGCTGATATCGGTGCTGTACACGATGTTGATACGCGACCCGTCGGGAAGCGTCGCATCGACGATGGGGTTTCGGTAGGTGATCGGGCGCCGTGTCCTCTCTGCGAGTTTTATCACGAAATTGTCGAGCTCGTCGGTGTTGTCCCACCCGACGACGGATTTCAAGCCCTTGAAGATCTTGTGCTCGATGAATATCGGGCCAACGCCGTCCACCGTGATATCCTCGATATACTTGTCATTGATGAACGGCTTTAAGATCCCGACATCGATCTTGTCCCGGACCATCATGTATTCCAGGGCACGGTACTCCTGGGGGTTGACGATCAGCCTGCCGTCAGGGGTCTGCCGTATGTTGGAGAGTATCGCATCTTTCTTGGGATTTTTCTTTGCGGTGAGATCCTTGTTTAAGAAATCCTTGATCTTGTCTCCCAGTCCCCCCTTACCCCTGTCCCCTGAAAGAAGCGCCACCTCCTCGCCTGGTTGCTGGATGTAGCAGGCCTCTCCGATAAGCCTCTTTAAGACGATCGTCCGCTCTTCGTCGGTGACCGGGTCCTCTTCAAGCGCATCCAGAAGATCGATTATCTTGAGTTCGAGGGCGGGTGTCAGGTCCTTTACGCTGTGCATGAAGGAGGGGTCGACAGGGATGTAGTAGTTACGGACGTCGTCGACATCGTGGAAGATATGGACAAAGACCGTGTCATCGGCAGGATAGATGAGGTTAGGCTCATCCATCGATTTCAGGTCGCGTTTCAGCTCAGAGAAGAAGAGGGGGATACCATACTCGTCGACAGGGAAGATGTGGAGGTACTCGAGCAGGTGGGGGCTCTTCCGTACATATTCCTTTGCATTTACGGGGAGCATCCGGTAAAGGGCGCAGCTCTCGATGTTGTTTACGCAGTCGTTGTCCTCGGTGTTCTCCGCCTGCCGGAACGGGAGATTGATTGTTGCGGTTAA
>LKUF01000090.1 GCA_001412335.1 Methanolinea sp. SDB | reverse complement strand
CCGCCGATATAAACATTACCATAACCACCTGTTCTCGTCACTGTACCGGTGGCAAAGGAATTGGCAATGCTACCGGAGTTTGACCCAACCAAGCCGCCGACACTACCATATTTGCCGCTGACTGAAACAGTGGCATAGGAGTTGTTAATACTGCCGTCGTCGTTAACACCCACCAGGCCGCCCACATAATTATCACCGCTGACATCCGTGCCAACATGGGGAAGCAAGGTGCCTCCTGTCGTCACGTAGGAATTCGTGATACTGCCGGAGTTGAATCCAACAAGACCGCCGACATAATTTGTTCCTGTTACACCGATGCCGTATTTACCACCGCTTAAGCCCACATTACTGATACTGCCACCGGAGTTATACCCGACCAGGCCGCCGACATAATTGCCGCCTGTTACACTAGTGCCACCATATTTACCGCTGCTTAAGCTCACGTTACTTACGGAACTGCCTGCGCCCATGTAGCCGACCAAGCCGACATAGTCCTGATCGGAATGGTCAATGAAGAAATTCGTGATGGCGTGATTCTGACCGTCAAACGTGCCGGTGAAGGGCGTTGCACTATCGCCCACCGGATTGAATCCCGTCGTGCCCCACATGTCCGAAGGATTGGACAAGGCGTCGGTCAGATCCAGATCCGCGGCGAGCGTGTAATCCGCCGTGGGATCCAGCGCCATCAACTGCAACTGATGGGCGTTGGAAATTTCAGTGCTGTATTCCAGACGCAAAAACGGTCTGGTGTAGCCTTCCTCCATCCACCAGATATTGTTAAAGTCCCATCCGGCGTAGGTCGCCTGCTGCATCAATTCACCGGTAGTTTTACCGGCCACGCCAGCATGAGAACCACTTCCGACACCATCATTGTTTGGATCAGTAAATCCCGACGTCTCCGTATCCCAGAAACCGTTGGTGATCGTGCCGCCATTGTTGTCTCCGATAAAGCCGCCAACACTACTGGAGCCGGAGACCGTGCCGCTGGAGGCCGAATTGACAATGGTGCCGTAATCATTGTATCCGGCAAAACCACCGACGTTTCTATCGCCATAGACTGCGCCGACAGCGTGAGAGGAAGAAATACTGCCGGAATTCCTGCCGACAAAACCGCCGACACTGTCCTCTCCATTCACCGCACCGCCGGCAAAAGCATTGGTGATGCTGCCAATGCTGTAATCTTCACCGTTATATCCGACCAGGCCGCCCACATTGTTTTCACCGCTGACCGCGCCGGTGGCGTAGGCATTGTCAATACTGCCGCCACGGTTGTACCCGGCCAGGCCGCCGACATTATAACCGCCCTGTACGTCGCCGGTGGCGTAGGAATCCGTAATACTGCCGCCATAATTATTCCTTCCCACCAGGCCGCCGATATCTTCGCCGCTGCCATAGCCATAGCCACTTGATATTTTCCCGACCACCGCGCCGGTGGCATGGGAACCATCAATACCGCCCCAGTTGTACCCCACCAGGCCGCCCACGGCTTCATTGCCGATGACTGCGCCGGTGGCGTAGGAATCGATGATGCTGCTGTCTTCGCCGCTGGAACCGACGAGGCCGCCGACATACCTGCGGCCGATAACCATGCCTGTGGCATAAGAGTCTTCAATGGCACCTTCCCACCGGTTGTCGCCGACCAACCCTCCTATATCCCCGCTGTAATTACTGCTGCCGACCACTGTGCCGGTGGCGTAGGAACCATAAATGCTTCCGCCGTAGTTGCTGCCGATCAGTCCGCCGACATTGCCACTGCCTGTTACGGTTCCGGTGGCATGGGAATTTGTGATGCTGCCAGCGTTTCGTCCGACCAGGCCGCCGACACTATAATTGCCGCTGACGATGCCGGTGGCATAGGAATTGTCAATGGTGCCTCCGTTGCCGTACCAACTTGTCGCGTTACGTCCCACCAGACCGCCGATATCTTCGCCGCTGCCATAGCCATAGCCACTTGATATTT
>LKUF01000089.1 GCA_001412335.1 Methanolinea sp. SDB | reverse complement strand
GTACAGACGATGGCCCTTGCCCGCCTGTGCCCGTCCTGCAGAATAGTGGGGACAGATATACACCAGCCTTTCCTTGATGCGGTGGATGAAAAAATTGCAGCCGAAGGCTTTTCCGGGAGAATCAAAACAGTCTGTGCATCTATGGACGATCTTCCCTTTGAAGAGGAGTCTTTCGATATTATATGGGCCGAAGGGTGTTCATTCATTATGGGCTTTGAAAATGCTGTGAGGTACTGGAAAAAATTCCTGAAACCGGGAGGATATATGATGATATCTGACCTGTTCTGGTTCACGGAAAGCCCGTCGGCAGAGACACGGGAGTTCTTTGCAGAAATCGATCCCTCGATGATGATCGAAGAGAAAGGATTTGAGATCATCCGGAATGCAGGATTCGAACATGCCGGATCCTTCAGGCTTCCTTCACGAGTATGGGAAGCGAGCTACTATGGTGAAGTGAAAGGGAAGTTAGAACACCTTATGGAGCAATTCAAAGACGATGAAGTCGCCCTTATGATTATCGAAGGGCTAAAAAAACAGACAGAAATCTTTGATAAATACTCGGATGAGTATGGGTATACATATTCTGTAATGAGAAAAGCATTGTGAAGATTATTCGTAACTTTGCTAATTTTTTCCAGTGTTTTCACTGATGTCAGAATACCTGAAAAACACCCCGGTAATTTTCCACAATCCACAGGCGTGGATTTTATGTCCTTAAATCCATCCTAAACCGCCTGGATGGGAAAAGGCAGGTATTCATCCATAAAAATGAGAAAGAGTCGTAAATTCTCCCGACCATGTATTGAATCGACACGCCCGAGGATAGGGGCGTATGGGCGGCTGGAACCGCAGGAATAGCGTTTTTCAGCAAACGTATTGCACATATGGCTTGGGTTCGGAGTTGGCTTTCGAGAGTTACCACCTTTTTTCCCATGCCCTCGTATTCCAGATCATGGGAAGATTCGATGCTGCTGCAATAGCGTTTGGTTTTTTGATAATTGGAGGTCTTGGAATAGTGTTGCTCTTTTCAAGCCCAATGATCGGCTCTATCTTACTATTTGGGGCTATTTTCATCCTCCTCTATGGCTGGCTTGAAATGACAGTCGATATCCGTGATAGTCTTGTCGATCTGAATAAAAGGCTCGCTGAAATGGAATCTCCTGAGAAAATAGAGGAATAACGGGCTTTTCCCTGTTACCGGATGAGCGCCAGACAATCGCGAATGCAATGGACGGAATCATGAACGCAGCGCTGGAGAGAATCATGAGAGATGGGAATAGCGGGAACATAGCCGGCATCAGATTGAGCAACAATTCAGCCAACCCTCTTCATTTTCACCCAGCAATACTCCTCCTTTTATAGAATCATTCCGAATGAAGATACAGGAGCGAAGTCTCATGCTGCCAAGAGTCATTCTTCACATCGCGATGAGCCTCGACGGCCGGATCACGAACTTCCCTGCCGATCTGGAATTATACTATTTCCTTGCCGCGACCTGGAACCCGGACGCGATCCTGTTCGGAAGCGAGACGGTCCTTGCCGCTGTCCGGGACAATCCCGCCCTTGAAGTCCCTCCCGAACACGAGGAGATGTTCACGCCGCCGGAGGGAGTGAAGGATACCCGCCCGCTGCTGGTCATCGCCGACAGCCGTGGAAGGGTTCGCTGCTGGGATGCGATCCGGAGATGGCCGTATATGCGGGACCTTGTTGCGTTCTGTTCGTCCTCGACCCCGGAGGAATATCTCTCCTACCTGGAGGGCCGGAAGATCGCGGCGATTGTTGCGGGGACTGACCGGATCGACATGCGGAAAGCCCTCGAGATGCTGAATGAGCTGTACGGTGTTGAGACGGTCCGGATCGATAGCGGCGGAACTCTCAACAGCGTGCTTCTAAAGGCCGGGGTTGTCGATGAGGTAAGCGTTCTCATCCACCCGTTCCTTGCCGGGGGCAGGGCGGGTCCGACCATGTTCGATCCGGTAAAGGCGGGATTTGCGGATCTCCAGATCCCGCTCACTCACACAAAGACCGAAATGGTGGGAGATGGCCTCATCTGGGCGAGATATTCGGTGAAAGGGTAGTGAAATCTCTAAACTCTCTGATTTAATCTTTGTATTTTCATGCCGGTGAAGCCCTGGTTCACGAAAAACACAGTGGCACCAACAGGTAGTCAATACAAAGGCCATCACGTCTCCCTGCCTCAAAAAAGGCAAAAAATTCTGGTACTTTCAGACTTTTTGTCCTTACCGTCCAAACAATCTCTTCAAAAATCCCCCGCTCTTCTCCTTCTGTACCTCGCCCATCAGATTCTTTGCCATTCCGGCGGCTTCAGGTGACGATTCCATCGCCATCTTTGACTGCTCGCCAAGCATGCTTGCAAGCCCCTGCTGGTCCATCGACTGCCCGCCGGACATCTTTCCGATATAACCGAGTACCATCGGTGCCGCGATTGCCAGCACCTGCCCGACGACCGCCGAGGGAAGTCCCGTCTTCTGTGAGATCGCGTTCTGGATCGGTCCCATCTGGCTCCCGAGCAGGCTGTTTACCATTCCCGATCCACCGAGGGCCGAAGAACCTCCAAGGAACCCACCAAGGTTGTCAACCGGGTTTTCGCCTCCCATCTGCCCGAGCAGACCGGTGATCATGTCGGCTCCACCGGGTTTTGATGCCGTGTCGGCCATCGAGCCCATGATCATGGGAAGCCCCATGCTCAATGCGGACTGGACGCCCTTCTCGTCTCCACCGACCGACTTGCTGATCATCGACAGGTTGTCACCTGTCGCCACCTGTTTCATGAGATCTCCTACAATGTCCATGATAAGTAAGAATAGACAACCATGACTTAAGGGTATGTGTCTGCCCCATTCCCCTGGAAACAGATTGGGAGGCAAATTAAAGTTTTTTTCTCAATCAGAAAAATCTGTGCGTGCCGAACGATAGTCTCGAACGGTTTCTGGTTGAATCGTGACCATCTTCATATTTTATATATACGTACCTGTTACTTCGCTGGGATAGCCATGGCGGAGTACCTGCACCGTATCATAATTGCCCAGCTTGCACTACTGCTGATGCTCCTTCCTTCATCGGCTTCAGGAATGTACGACGAGCCGGGCAGGTATTATGACTGGGGAGATTTTTCCTCACTGGAAGAGGCACGGATGTGGTACGAGGATGCCAGGTCCCCTGTGGCGTATGACAGCAGCGTCGCGATCAGGGAGAACACCTTCGCAGAGATACTGCTTGGAGCAGCAGATCCTGATGGCGATCCATTGAGTTATGTGATCTGTACTGGTCCGTCCAACGGAACACTGATTATACAAAATGGCAATGCGGTGGTGTATGCTCCCTGTAAAAATTTCACCGGTGTCGATTCTTTCAGGTTCAGGGCAAATGACAGGGACCGGGATTCGAATAGCGCAGTTGTAACCCTCACTATCACGCCGGACGCATCAACTCGTGTATCTCATGCGTTCCATGGCAACGTGACCATAGACGGACTGCCCGCCCCGGGTCACAGCGAGCTGCTGGCAACAGGTCCGGGTGTCCGATCGGATACAATGGGAAACCCGGTTGTGACAATGCCGGACGGTTCGTATGGCACAGCCGGTGGACTTGTTGTGCAGGGCGTAATCGAAAATGGAACGCCCATCTCGTTCTATATCGATGGTGTACCGGCAGAAGTCTGTGATGCCATGAACGAAAGCCCGTGGCAACAGACCTGGCCGTTTCGGGTCGGAGAAAAGACCCGTCTCGATATCAGGGGAATATCCCCGCCTCCCCCTCCGGATGAGGTATATATCGACGCGATCAGCATGACCATCTCGAACTCCAGTTTCGTCTTTACCAAGGATATGAAACTGAGAGGGAATCCATGGATCGAGGCCAGCGTGACTGGTGGGATGTTTTCCATCGAGATGTCCGCATCTGGTGTCCACCGGTTCAGTTTTGACCAGAAGTTCCGCCGCGATGCCACGTTCGGCATCTATGAAAACGGCGTCCCCCTCGTACCGGAGAAGACAATTCTGTTCGGTTCGAAGGAACTGGATTATCGATATTTTGCGACAGGGACGAGGACTTTCGAGATACGCATTTCTGTCGATGAGGAGCCGGAGATAAACGATGTTCGGTATATCACGATCTTTACAACCTCCCCGTAACCGTGAATATCTCCTGTGTGGTCCAGGGAGCATCAATCAGCCCTGACAAACAGGTAATACGACTTCTCATCGTCACCCCTGTCTTCTGACGGAACGGTTTATCCCGGTATTTATCCAACAATGTCTGATGCCCTCTGATGAAAAGTTCGGGAAACACCGGCAGCATTCGGTGTTTGATGCGTCGCGTGCCGACCACCTCGACACCCGCCTGCGCCGGTTTATATACCGTCCAGCCCGCCTTGCAAACCGCTACGTCAAACCGGGTGATAAGGTTCTTGACTTCGGGTGCGGCCCGGGATTTTTCACCCGTGAGTTCGCAAAAGTTGTTGGGGATAGTGGCAGGGTCATCGCCGTGGACCTGCAGGAGGATATGCTCCAGATCGTCAGGGGGAAAATGCAGGCACAAGGTCTCCTTCCGAGGATAACGCTGCACCAGTGCAAGCCCGATTCCATCAACCTGCCAGAAGACCAGAACAAAACGTTCGATGCTGCATTCACCATCTTCGTCGTTCATGAAGTCCCGGACCCGGAAAAACTCTTCAGGGAGATCTCCTCCCTCCTCAAACCCGGTGGCATACTCTTCTTTTCCGAACCTCCGTTTATTGTCTCCGGCAGGGAATTTGCGGACAAGATTGCGCTCGCCGAAGAAGCAGGGTTTCGGCATGAGAGTGGTTCCTGGTTCTTTATGAACAGGGCGGCAGTGCTACGGAAGATCTGAATTTGTCAATCTGGAAGTGGGATAGGGGCGATCTATCGACGGCAGTGGAACAGGAGATCACGAATGGGAAATGGGATACCTGTTTTCGCTCCAGAATTGAGTGGAATCCTTCAATAAAACACAAGTTTTAACGAGGTTTCACAATCCTGTGCAAATCCCTTGAAAAAAGAAAGAGACTATCGTGAAAGCCCTGAAAGTTGAATTATTTGCTCACGGCAGTAAACCGCTTTCCTACCTCGTCCCAGTTGACGATGTTCCAGAACGCATCCACGAATTTCCCGCGGTCGTTCCTGTAATCGAGATAGTAGGCATGCTCCCAGACGTCGAGGACCATGAGGATGGGAAAACCCGGGTACAGGTTCGTGTTGTGCTTTTCTATCTGCACGATAAGCGGACGGTTCGTCTCTTTACAGTAGCTCAATGCACCCCATCCCGATCCTTCGACACTTGAAGATGCGGCGGAGAACTCCTTTTTGAACCGGTCGAAATTGCCGAACTCTTCGTCGATGGCAGCTGCCAGGTCTCCCCTCGGCGTTCCTCCGCCTCCCTTCCCTGCAGGGGCGAGGTTTTTCCAGAACAGGCCATGGAGCATGTTGCCGCCGATGTGGAACGAGAGTTCCTTGTATGTTGCTTTGATGTCAAAATCCGTTTTATCCTTGCGCGTCCTGTCAAATTTTTCAAAAATGGCATTTGCCCCATTCACGTACCCCTGATGATGCTTTGCATGGTGAAGGGTGAGCTGTGTTTCAGAAATGAAGGGTTCGAGCGCCTTGTAGTCGTATGGCAGTTTTGGGAGAGTGTAATTTTTCGTCATAGTCGATCAGTTCTTCTAAGAACAGAGGGAGTATTAATTGTATGTTTCTTACCCTGGGAATGGGCGTATAGCGACTTCTGTAAGAAAAAGTGAGTGGTATGCGAAATACAATTTCGTGAAATGCTCCATTCAGGGCCCAATCAGCTTGTTCCGCACCCGGGGGTATTCTTGTCCGCGGTTTCGTATTACACTGTTTCAGGGAACTTTCATTGACCCTGAAAAAGAGATCCCCCTATCCTTTCACGGGGATCTGGATCTCTGTCAGCAGTTCATCAGGGGCGGTCTCGTCAGGGTTATTGAGATAGACCTGTCGATCCGGCCCCTTTGTTTCGAGCCCGTGCTCCGCTGCAAAACGGAAAGCGTTCCCGAACGCAACCGAGAAACCGTCGTGATCGTACGGCCCCCTGTACACCACCGATATGACCTTTTCAGCAGGGAGGGTCCTGATAGAAAAAGCTGGATCGTCGATTAACACCGGTCCCTGGACCGGAATGGCCATCTCGATGTCTGCATCGTCTTCACGGTACTCCTCATCATAGCACAGGGACAAGCAGGGCCCGGTGATTGTAACACCGTTTTTCTGGTTCTCAGGTCTCATGATCATCTCGAATAATGCATTGGAAACCCCGCCGCAGACCTCCACATAGGTCCCGGTTCTCCGGCCGGAGATAACTCTCAATGCCGGTACATCCTTGATAACTGGTTCTGATACGTTCATCGCGAACAACTCCGAAAAATCCCTCTTCTCCACGAGCAGGGACTGGATCTTTTCGAGCCGGTCGATCTCTGCAATCGTCTCCCCTAGACGCCTGGCGAATAGTGTCCTGACCATCTCCTCGTTCCCTTTATCGAGGGCGAACTGTATCTCAGAGATCTCGGAGAGGCCGAAACCAAGATCGCAGAGCGTCTTGATCTCGAGTGCGGTCTCGATCTGGCTGACAGAATAATAGCGGTAACCGGTGAACCGGTCCTTTACCATGGGAACGAGGATGCCCCTGGCATCGTACAACCGCAGTGCTTTCTGTGAAAGGTGGGTCAGACTGGAGAATCTTCCGATTGCGATTCTATCGGCTGGCATACGACAATCATATCATTTGTGATCATAGGTTATAGCGGGTGGTTCTCTGCCGCGGGGCAGAGTTTTCTAATCTTATCACTGGGTTGAATACCCTGTTATCAGATCGATACACCCTCGTGTTAAGACGCGGAACCCCCCAATCAAGAGAACTCCTCCCGGACATCTTGTTTCGTAATTCTCAAGGATTCACTCAATTTTATTGGCATGGGTTGGTTATCACTCCTCTCCCGCCATCAACCCCGGGATGGTCAGATCGCGGTCGAACGAGTGGAGGATATCTTCAATCTGCTCTCCTTTCAAACAGACCGTGATTGCACCCTTCAGGGATCCGAACTTGAATTCCTGTAACTTCTTCTCGTGGAAGGTGAGCCGGGTATCCCTAAGCCCCATCAGGCCCCTGACGGCAAAGGCCGTGTCGGCATGCCACAACTCGGCCGCCCCGGCCTTGAGGGCGAGGGAGATCCGGGGGACATATTCCGGGAGGGCGAAGGGCGTCAGCCTGTGAAGCACGACGGTATAGGGCTCCTTCGTATCACGAAGCGACTCCCGGCACTCCTCGGTCGCCTTCACATGCTCGATGCTGAGCTGGACAATCCCGTATGTGACGTACCTGGACAGGCGCATCGCCATCGCATTCCTGATGTCGCGCTCCGCTGGCGGTGATGCAGAAACGCCTCTGAATTTATCCCGGGCCTCCTGTATCGTAGCCGTCCAGTGCTTCCGGAGTATGGTTTGCATCTCTTCGGTGATCTCAGGGCTCGGTATTGTCCATTTCATCGCTCTTCACCTCCCCTCTTTTCGTCCCCCTCGGGTAGGAGTGCCTCTGCCGCGTCCTCGACCGGCGGAAGAACATCGCCGAAATCGATTCCTCCTGAGATCTCAAGGTGCAGGTCATGATGCACATCGGACGACTGTCGCGGTGATCGGAATCGCCTGAAAAGGTAGCCACCCGTGACAAGTGCTGCTGCAGCGATGAAAAGAATAAGCAGGGTCAGGTCAGGGAGTTCATCGGTATTATCCACAGGAACTACGGATTTGGTATCGGGAGAATATTCCGGGGATGATATGGTTGTGACGGGTGTCAGATATGTGTCGCGGGGATACTCTTCATTAACATCTACAGGCAGAGGGGGCTCTTCGGCTGCTTCTCCGGGCAGGACTGCGATGTATTCGTGCTTTATTTCCTCAAACTCGCCGGTATTGGTCCACACTATGAGCCGGACGGTGAAAAAACCCGGCTGGGTATAGGTGTGGACAGGATTCTCTTCCCTGCTGTCGGTTCGCCCGTCACCATCCAGGTCCCATTCCCAGCGATAGGGTTTGTCTGTCGACCTGTCGGAAAACTGTACAGTGAGCGGAACAGTCCCTGAAGTCACATCGGCGACAAAATCGGCAACGGGAACATCTCTCCATCCCGTGACGGTTATATATCCCTTCTTTGTCTTCTCGTCCTTCCCGACACTGTTCGAGACGATGAGGGAGACAGTATAGGTGCCTGGCTCGCGGTAGACATGCTCTGGGTTCTGGATCTGGTCGTCGATTCGCCCGTCGCCGTCAAAGTCCCACAGCCATGATTCAGGATTATAAAGCGAGCTATCGGAAAACCGAACAGTCAGCGGTGCTTTTCCGGAGATCGGATCGGCAAAAAAATCGGCCTCCGGAGGGATGGTCTGCCCGATCGTGTATCTCACATGTACCGGTGGTTGAGCGGACTCTGCATCCGCACCGATCACAAAGCCGGAGCATACGATGACGAGGAGAAACACGAAGTGAATTCCAGGTCGCAGGAATGGATGAACCATACTATAATTGGCAGATCTCGTCAGACAAGATGTTATAGATTTTCGAAGAGTGCTTCCCGGGGTGAAAATAATCTAAATATCGGCTGCCCGGAAGGAAAATCAGTCCGATGGCTGAAAAACTGCATGGTGTGGCGGGCTAAACGAGAACGCGAAAAAGGTGTACTTTTTCATGGCTGTGCATGACGGGGAGATCTACACTTTCATGTAGAAGAACGAGTGGGAGTCAAAAAGCTCCTATATCATATCCACCTGTGATTTCACCTGTGCAACTTCCCTCTGGATCTGCTGCATCCAGTCAGGGATCCGGATATCCTCATCCGGGTAAAATCTGCCTACGTATGGCTTGATATCGATGACCGGGCTTCCGTCCACCGCATCAAGGCCGGTCACGGTCAGTACATTCCCCTTCCGTTCTTTTAACCGGGCAACCGTCATGAGGACCGGGTTTGGCCTCGCAGGGCTGCAGGTGGAGAAGATCCCCTGGATCGGGTAATCTTTCCTGCCCATCGGATGGACTTTTGTCAATGTCCTGCGAGACTCCTGGACTTTGTGTGCCCAGTAGAGCACAATAATGTGGGAATATTCCTCGATTCCGTCGAGGATGCCCGCCAGATCGTTCCTTATCACGATCTCTGAAGATTCGGCCTGTGAGGAATGAACCCTCTTCATGTTGTCATGCAATTCCCCACGCATCGAAAGGCCGTCCGCTCCTGCCACGAGAAACGGTTCTTTTATCGTGTTTCGTACTATCCCCACCGGTCGCAGGGTAATATCTTTATTCAGAGTCGTTCCCTCCACTGATTCATTCACGGAAATGCCTCCTCTCCTGAAACATCTTGATGTTCCCGTCTCTCGTGTCCTGGAATAGTCGGTTCTGCTACCATCACAAAATTATTCGATACAGTCCATGTTAAAGCCACGGATTTTTCGGT
>LKUF01000088.1 GCA_001412335.1 Methanolinea sp. SDB | reverse complement strand
TTCCCATACCATAACGAGATATATCAGGGTCTGAGTTGCATCTGACCTCAGTCGGGTTGAAAAAATGTCCGGATCAAAAAAGCCACATGCACATGCACATTCCCACACCCATGGGATGACTGATCCAGTGCTAATAACAAGCAGGCGTGGGATCCGGGTGGTCCTCTGGTCGTTTGGATGCCTCATGGCAACAGCCCTTCTGCAGCTCGTAATTGTCGGCTATACCGGCAGTATCGCTCTTTTTTCGGACACGCTGCATAACTTTGGGGATGCGCTTACTGCTATTCCGCTCTATGTCGCATTCAGGCTCTCGACACGGCCACCGACTCCCAGGTACAGCTATGGATACGGGAGACTGGAAGACCTCGCCGGCCTGGTGATACTTGCGGTGATCCTTGCAAGTGCGCTCCTCGCGATATACGAGTCCATCAACAGGTTCCTTCACCCCCAGCCGGTTTCATACATCTGGGCCGTCGCAGCGGCAGGATTGATCGGGATGCTCGGGAATGAACTGGTCGCACGATACCGGATACGCGAAGGAAAGGCTATCGGGAGTGAGGCTCTCGTGGCGGACGGACAGCATGCCAGGATTGATGCCCTGACAAGCCTTGGAGTACTGGTCGGCGTGATTGGAATCTGGGCCGGCTTCCCCCTTGCAGACCCGGTTATTGGCCTGGTAATCGGCGGTATGATAATACTGGTCGCATGGAACACCGGGAAAAGCGTATTTTCCCGGCTCATGGATGGAGTAGATCCATCGATTATCAGCGAGATAGAGCATGCCGTCTCACATGTGGACGGGGTGAGGGACCTCTCAGAGGTCCGGGTACGCTGGCTTGGCCACAGGCTGGTGGCCGAATTGAACATAACCGTAGATTCACAGATCTCGGTGGAGGACGGGCACGAGATTGCGATGGAGGTGCAGCACCAGCTCCTCGGGCATCTTCCGTACCTGAATGCCGCGACCATACATGTAGACCCTGCAACAGCCTCGGGTGAATCCTTTCACCATGTGCAGGCAATCCCTGAGTCACCCGGCACAGAAGAAAAGCGGGAATGATTGTTCCCGGGAATCACTCTCTTTCATAGGCTCCTGATCTCCTTTACCACCCGTCTTCCCTTGTCACGGGCCTCATCGAGTGCCGTCGGATGCCCTTTTATCCCGTT
>LKUF01000087.1 GCA_001412335.1 Methanolinea sp. SDB | reverse complement strand
CGGTCAATGGGATTCTGTCTCTTCAACAATGTGGCCATCGCTGCTGCCAGGGCACTCGAAAAGGTTGACCGCGTTGCCATCATCGACTGGGATCTCCATCACGGCAATGGCACCCAGAAGATATTCTATGACAGCGACAGGGTGCTGTTCTGTTCCATACACCAGGGAAACCTCTTTCCAAGGAGCGGATGGGTTGACGAGATCGGTACGGGGAGGGGGAAGGGATTCACCCTGAATGCCCCTGTTCGGAGAGGGTCTGGAATCTCCGATTATGCTTTCATCTTCCGAAACGTCTTTGGCGAGGCTGTCAGTCATTTCAGGCCGGACTTGGTTATCGTCTCCGCCGGGCAGGATTCCCTCATCGACGACCCTGTCGAGGGGATGCGACTGAAGCCGTCTGATTACGGGGTTCTTACCCGGATGGTGATGGAGATGACCGGCCAGCCTCTGGCCCTGGTCCTCGAGGGTGGGTACGGCCCCTCACTCGGGCTCGCGGTGCGGGAGATATTTCTCGCCCTGCTGGGCACCGGTTACCCCGTGCCGGAAGGTCAGGTCCGGGAGAGCACGCGAGTTATTGCCAGGCAACTGAAAAAGATCATGGTCTGATCCTGGGGCCAAAGTTCATGCAGGGCCTTTGCGGACCCGCTCTTTGTCAAGGTGTGAAACCTCCAGGCCGGGAATCACGATCCGCACCACTGGAAAGATCGTCCGTGAGAGATCACAGACGCAGATCCTGTCCACGTGTGGCCGGAGTTCTTCTATCACCAGACGAATGTCCTCATCAATACGCGATGTGCTTTTATCGGGTAGATCAAAGAGATCGATCCAACCGGCTCTGGCAAACCAGTCCTTGTTGATACGTTTCATCCGTTCGTATCCTGCCTTTTGCAGGATCATTTCCCTCTCCGGATGGAACTCGCCCTTGTAGAGCTTGGCTGCCCTGTTCCGGGCAACCTCGGTAAGGGCCTGGAGGCAGGCGATCCGGGGATCAGGGTGGCAGGAGGATCCCAGTAAAAGAAGCCCGGGATCCCGTGCAACCGTGTCGTCCGCTGCTGCTGCTATCGTGGGAATTGACGTTCTTCCCCTGAGCAGCCAGAGGTGGATATCGATCCCTGCATCGGAATATGTATCCAGAAGTTCCCGTACCGGACCGGCACTATCCACCTCCAGGCGGGTGCCCATTGACCGTTCACGGTCTGCACAGCTCAATGCGTCTGTCTCTATCACTTCAAGCATTGCGTGCAGGATCGCCTCCTCGATCACGTTTCCGGCGGCCAGTCCATGGGGATCGCTTTTGAAGATCGGAGGTGCCATGCCCCCCGCGTTATATGGATGCAATACCGCGTTTGCCGGGACAAGAACCTCTTCATCATACAAAAGGTCGTATCCCGGGATCCACTGGAGCTTTTCGTCATCATTGGGCTTTCTGGTTGGGAAAAGGTCCTCGGGATCAACCGCCCTGAATGCCCCGATTTCATCGAAACCTGCCAGTTCCATGGGCCATCCATATCGTTCCGCAGAAAATTTTTCCACGGCATCCGCCATCGCGGAGACCTGTGCCTGGACCAGGTCCAGGCCCTTTCCGGGATGGAAGCGGAAGCTTCCCGGAACAGGCGTGATCCTGTTTGCAGCAAAACACGGGATGCCCAGGCGGTCGCATGACGTGATGTCAATCACCTCGGTGACACCGATCTGGTCCATGATGGGCTCGACGATCCCGCGTGTCTCTTCAGGTGACCGCATGCGATGCGCTCCATCAAAAAAGTGTTT
>LKUF01000086.1 GCA_001412335.1 Methanolinea sp. SDB | reverse complement strand
GCCCTCGAACTCCTGGATGCCTTCAGCGACCGCATAGCGTCCGTAGTCGAGATTGATGTCATGGGAATGGAGGAGAAGCACAAACTCTATGAACGTGTGGCTCCGGACCATGCCGAAAAGATCCGGTGCATTCATGCCAATCTGCATGAACTGGAAGGCACAGCCGCGGCCGTTCGTGGTACAGGCAGGTACGACCCGGTTCTCCCGACGTGTGTCATCACCGAGGGGATCTCGTACTATATCCCGCCCGACGTCCTGTCCGGCACCCTCTCGCTCTTTGCATCGGAGGGCTGCCGGAACCGCGTAATCCTCGAGTACCTCCTCCCGTGCCGGCTGATCAGCGAAGAGAGACGGGGTTTCCCCCGGGGTGTCTGGCGGATAATCAACCGTGATTGCAACCCGGGTGGGACGACCACCTACAGCCCGGATGAGATGGAGCGGGCACTCGTCAATGCAGGATGCACCCGGGTCAGGCATCATCACATGCATGACATCGAGCGGCAAAGGACAGGTACGAACCGCTATTTCCCTGCAATCTCCGACGGGTGGATACAGGTTGCGACGGCCCGGCTGTGATGGCCAGATCCTTTCGATTCACCGTGATCCGCACCGGCGTACGACAGTTTAGGAAAAATCCGTAAAAATGGTGAGAAACTATGAAGATCCCGCGAAAAATACCTGGTAAACCCGGGCCGTCTGGCAGTGGCATCAGGGGATAGGGAGTGGTGAACTCCGCACCCCGTCGTCCCCTGTTGCTCCCTCTGCAATGGAGCCGGTCATCCACAGTCTCTGGGAGAGAATTCCCATGGCATGACCATTATACTCTGATTGACCGTACCGGTCAGCGTCACAGTCCGGTCATCGCCGAAGCAATAACACCGGGCCGAGATAATAGGGACTCCTGATCCATGCTGAATAAACGCGATAAACCATCCATCGGGAGCCCGTTCGGTCCTTATGGATCTCCCGGCAAACGGGGTTGACGGGTATCCTTTCAGCTCGGGACAGGCATCCTGGAGAATCCGTACAGCCTCCCTCTCGTCAGGAATATCTTCCTTCCCATACGTCTCCCACCATGATCTCACCTCTTCTCTGTCAGGATGGAAGTAATACAGTGAACAGAGGGCTGGCGGATACTGTCCGGTTCGGTATCCCTCGATAAGGAAGAGGGCCTCGTTTCCCACCGTGGAGGTCTGGTTAAAAGGCCGGTACGAACTGAGCAGCGAGACGACAGGAGCGGCAGGCTCAGGTGAGTCGATCAACTGCATCAGCAGCTGCACATCGTCATGGGTGATCCAGTGATCAGGGACGTCGATGACCGTCACCTGGCAGTAGGGGTGGGTGTGGAGATCGTCGAGGAACTCCATGGGCGTATGAAGATGGAAATAACAGGAGTCACCCGGTTCCATCTGCTCTTCGAAGTTGGACACCAGGCGATCGAAGGTGCAGGCGTTACCTGTTCCTACCGGGCCAGCTGTTGGGACCGCTTCATCAGGCCGGGCACCGGGAGAACCTGTACACCCGGCAGAGACCAGCACCAACACGAGCATCAAGCACACTGGAAGACTTCCGTAACTGATAAGGGTGAGAGGGTATGGTATTGCGGGCAAGGTACGTGCTCCTTTTCCTGCATTGGATCTGTGACGAAAAAAATGTTCTCCGGATCTTCCCCTCACCATCTGGTTCAGGTTCATCTTCCCGGATTCTGGTATCACTCATTCCATGGAGAAAGCCTTGAATAGTGCGAAATGACGAGGAAACGCCCTATATCGGCACCGTGTTATAGGACTGCTTATATATTATCCTGTATACAGGTGAAAACATGACTGAGATTTCTGTATTCGTTGCTTCACGGGGAGGGAACACACAAAAGGTAGCGGACGCCATTGCCGAAGAGCTCGGGGTCATGGTCGGGGATATCGGAGGCGTACTCCCCGACGATTCGAAGATCATATTCCTCGGGAGTGGAGTCTATGGCGGAAAACCCGGCAGTGCCATGACAGAGTTCATCGGGCGCGGGAATTTCACGGGCCGGAAGGTTGCGCTTTTCGCCACCTCGGGAGCTGCCGAGGGTGCGAAGAACATGATCTCGATGGTGGCGGATGCAGTGAAAGAGAGAGGCGGCACCGTCATTGGAGACTATCACTGCAGGGGGAAATTTCTCCTGACGAACCGGGGTCACCCCAACAAAGAAGACCTTGAAGAAGCGAAGAAGTTTGCACGTGGGATGCTTGAACGTTCCTGACAGATACCTGTATGGAACCTGACTGCAGTGTCCGGTGATTTGGCCGATCAAAAAGATGCTATTTCGGAGAGGAGCAGGTGACCTTTACATCCGCAGTGTCCTTCAGGAAGTTATCTTCACGATCTCAAAATCGTGCACGACAAGGCCTGTCCTTTCTGAGAGATCCCTGATCATCTCTCCCTTCCTCTCCTGGTTTACCAGTTCGATCTTTTCATAACTTTTCCGTTCACCTGGAACTGTTCCCGGAAAAAGTCCGTCAGATTGACAAGGAGATCGACGACGAAGATCGTGCCGTAATCGCCCAGTTATTTGTTTGTGTCAAAATGGAAAATCTATCAGGGGCCGGGGACATTTTTTTTGGGTTTTTAAATTCAGATATTTGTTAAGTTATAATTATATTACAATATGTCATAATCATTATACATCGGGGTACAATGAAGCAGAATTTCTTCTATATTCTTGCCGGAATTGCAGGACTGGTCGAAGTATGTCTCTTTTACCTGTCGGTCGAGTTCTCCAATCCCATGTTGATTACGATCGGTTTTATTGCAGGTGTTCTGCTCCTTTACATGGCATACCGGCGGGTTTCGGATCGGCAGGTGGATGAAAGGCTGGCACTCATCAATCAGAAGGCTGGAATGGCCACCTTCATGGTATTCTGGGTGATCTTTTTTGCGACGAGCCTCGGTAGTGCAGTTATTGGACTTGGTGCTCCGCGGTTTCCACATCATCTTCCATCAGGAAAAGGAGAACCGGGTTTACCTGATAGAAGCATGAATATACCTGATAGTGTGCTTGGATCAGGTGGGCACATTCCGGATAACGGATCGATCCGACTCGGATATTTCGGCTATATGCAACTGGCTTTCCTGTTCCTGATGTTTTTCCTGTATGTCGGGTTCAGGGTCTACTATGCCCGGAAATACGGGGAGTGGGAAACAGATGAAGAACAGGATTAAGGTCTTCCGGGCGATGAATGATCTCACGCAGGAAGCTCTGGCAAATGAACTGGGCGTCACCCGCCAGACAATCCTCGCTATCGAGAAGGGGAAGTACGATCCGTCCCTCGAACTTGCTTTCAAGATAGCCCGTTACTTCGGTGTAGGCATGGACGAGATTTTCATATATGAGTGACCGAACTGGTTGATACTTCTCTGTTTTTATCACCAGCAGAGACCTCAAACGTATTCAGTTTGACGTCTGGTTGTAGTATACAAGCCCGTTTTACCTATTCTGAATTATCCTGTTTCTGAAAAACTGCATAGAGGAGAACGGCAAAAGCAATGACTGCCAGTGCCACGGCCAGCCCGAGATAGAGATTTGCAAGCAGCAGCCTCCAGATGAGCTCGAACCCGACGGCAAACATGATGCACTCGGCGGATGCACCGATACCGATTGCAAGCAGGATCTGCCGGGACGAAAGACCCACCATCTTCCCAACGAGTACTGCCCCCACGCCCCCGGTTCCCTGCAGGGGCAGCCAGACAAAGAACGCGACTCCAAGGAGACGCCAGCGTGAGAGCCAGGGCCTCTTTGCCATGAATGCCTCTCCAGATCCCATGAAACGGGAGATCCAGGCGCCGAGCATCGGGATACGGAGCACAAGTGTGAAGTTGAGGATGACGAAGAGGGCGGTGAGCACGTCCAGGACTGCAAGCGAGGTTGCCATGAGCCACCAGGGGATTCCAAGCGCAATCCCGATAGGGATAATCGACTCTTTTCCTGCAGGAGGAATGTAGTAGGTGATCATCAGCCCTCCAAGGATCAGTGCGGTATTGAAGGGGAGAAGGAGAACACACCAGGAATAATAGAAAAATGCCAGGGTAACCGGTATGACAAAGCGCAAAATCGCAGATATCATGCTGACCTCCTGCTGTTGTGAAAAGATCTCTTCCGGGCGAATGATTCCCATATTTATCCTTAAAACCTCATAAAGGAACGATTGGTAGATATGTACTCCGTTTTGGGTACGGGAACAGCCAGACATGGTGCACAGGATTCGCGCCCTGCATGATGCGGGCACTGCCATCAGGTGTGAAAAAAGGAGTGCGGGAATCTTCTTAAACAAGCTGTTTCCCTGCATCGGGTCCTGGTTTGCAGTCGTAGGCTCCGGTAATCTTCATCACCAGGAGGGATTTGCAGTGGAGATGTGGTTTTACCTTTTGAACCATATTCTTCATCTTCTCGTAGTCCTCGCCCGAAGATTCAACAGTCACGTCCCCCTTTATCTTGTAACAACCTTTTATGCCCGGACCCCAGACGTATAGAGCCGCCCGGGGGTTTTCTTCGACATTTTTTATCGTTGTCTTCATGAACTGGTTTCCTATCCAGATTGTTTCAGGATCGATGAGAAACACCGCTCCCATGGGGGCAACATTTGGATCACCATCCTTCGAAGCTGTGGCAAGCGGGAAATTCTTCACAGATTTGAACGCTTCAATCATCTCGTCTGTCAGCCTGGCCATGAAGGATACCTTGGCATGGCACTCGAAATACTTATTCATCAAGAGATCGGCTCCATGCCGACAGCAGATTGGATTGCTGACCCATGGTTTGGGAGATGGATGTCATGGAGAGATCTCCCTAATAGAACGAGTAGCCATTGATAAAATGATAGTGCACCCTGCTCTGGGCTGATGAATGTCCATGCATGCGTGCTTTCTCATAGCATTTCGCTGCCTCTGCCTCTTTTCCCAGGATCTCGAGGCTATAGCCCTTTTCATAATACGCGGCCCCGCACGCTGGATCGAGATCCAGAACACGATCATATGCACGAATCGCCTCCGTGTTCCGCCTCCATCCTGCAAGACAGAGCCCCTTCTCAAACCAGGCCGCCACATTTCCGGGATCAAGTTCCGTCGCCTTCTCAAAACAGGTGATGGCCTGCTCGAATCTCCCCAGGTGGCTCATGCACCTTCCAAGCGCCACCCATGTCCCGGCATCCTCATGGTGAAGCTCAAGAATCTTTCCAAAACACTCTGCAGCATCCTCGTACCGTGCCATATGAAAGAGTGTATTCCCTTTCCCTATCCACGCATCCAGGAAATCGGGATACTGCATGAGTGCTGACTCAAAGTTTCGTAAAGCGTCCTGGTATCGTTTCAATTCAAAACAACAGCGGCCGATTCCGACGAGGATGTCCGGGGCGCCCGGGTTTTTCTTGAGATCGTTCTCGTACCAGGAGAGTGCGTCTTCGAATCTCCCGGTCTTTTCGAGACAGATTGCCATACCAAGCAGGGCATCGGAATTATCTGCATCGATTGAGAGTATCCTGCGGTAAACCGCAATGGCGTCTTTGTTTCTCTCAAGATGCTCAAGGGAGAGCGCGATTCCTGACAATGCATGGATATTCTGTGGATCATTTTCCAGCACGCGCTTGAAAAACAGGAGTGCTTCCTGGTATCTGCCCAAAAAGAGGAGATCCTCGCCATGATGCAGGTCCGGCTTATTTCGGCTGGTACCAAAAATGCCCTCCAGGATCTTCAAGAACGTCGGATGCCTCCCCAAAAGTTATCGGAGAATACCTATCCGGATCACAGGAGATTAAATTTTCCAGGATGGCCTCGCCACTGGATATTTTTCTATGGTCAATGAAAGGGATAGTCCTTCGATTCATTTATGGTTCATGCGTGTTATTCGAGAGTTCGTTGCGCATCAGGGTTGAATATGAGCATACCATTGAACGCAAACATCCGTTTACATGACCGATCTCTCCAAGAGGGGATCTATCGAGTATTCAGGACCTGATTAAACAATCGATGAAAGGTTCTCCAGCCTCTCTTAAACCACCATGAATCTGATAAGCAGCCTGCCGGGATGCATCCCAACCGCCCCCCTGCGAAGGATATAATATCCTGGATGAGATCGGGTATAATTGGTGATTGCTGTGACAAACCCCTGGCTTCCCTACAGGATGCCCCCGATGAGGGCCTTCATCCTCGCTCCGGGTATCGTCCAGATCGAGGATACGGTGTATAATCTTCCGGAAAGAATGGTAAAGAGAGGCGAACCCCCTCCAAAAAACCCGGAATTCGTTCTCCCGGTCCAGGAAAACTCCGAAAAAGCTGCACGGTCTGCGATGGAGGCGCTTTACAGGACCGTATTTGACTAAAAAATCATTGAATGATATGGAACCCGATAATCGTTTGCGGATCAGACCGAACCGGGATTGTTACGGCCTACAAAAATATATGGTATCGTCTCATACAGGCACGTGACAATGGCTACAGACTGGTATATGGATTTTGTTGACCTGGGCTATCAGCCGGAGAAGGATGAGATAATCTGTCTCTTCTATTTCGAGCCTGATGACGGTGTCACACGGGAGGAGGCTGCAGGAAGGATTGCATCGGAGAGCTCGACAGGAACCTGGACTACGCTTTATTCAATGCCTGAACGGATGCGTGATCTCCAGGCAACGGTATTCGATCTGGAAGAAGATTACGTAAAAATTTCCTATCCCCTGGAACTGTGGGAGGCGGGCAACGCAGTGCAGTTACTCTCAGGAATCGCCGGCAATATATTCGGGATGAAGGCGATTAAAAACCTCCGGCTGATTGATGCCACCCTTTCCCCAGGGTATCTCGCCCACTTCAAGGGACCCGCCTTCGGCAACGAGGGCATCCGGAAGATGATGAAGGTATCGGGTCGCCCGCTGACAGGAGCAGTCGCAAAACCAAAGATCGGGTTCACTGCAGAAGAGCATGCGAAGGTGGGGTTCGAGACCTGGATGGGCGGTTTTGATTTTGTAAAGGACGATGAAAACCTCACATCGGTCTCCTTCAACCGGTTCGAGGATCGGGCACGGATAATGGCCCAGATGCGGGACCGTGCCGAGGCACTGACAGGCGAGAAGAAATCGGCTTTCATCAATATCACGGCCGATACCGAGACGATGAAGAAAAGGGCAGATTTACTCGCAGAGTATGGATGGAATTATGCCATGATCGATGTGGTGGTATGCGGCACAGCAGCGGTGATGACCCTGGTTGATTACTGCACAGACCTTGGGCTGGCCATCCACGCCCATCGGGCCATGCATGCCGCATTTGACCGGAATCCACGGCACGGCATCACCATGCAGTTCCTGGCAAAGATCATGCGGCTTGTAGGTGTTAGCCAGATCCATTCCGGCACGGCAGTCGGCAAACTTGAAGGTTCCAGGGAAGAGATCGCAATGATAGCCGATATATTGCGGGAAAAAGTGGTGCATGGGAAGGGCCGGTTGGGGCTTGACCAAAACTGGGGGAATATCAGGAATGCATTTCCCGCCGCTTCCGGGGGCCTCCATCCTGGTCTCGTGCCCGATGTGCTTGACATCTATGGAACCGAGCTCGTCCTCCTTGTCAGCGGTGGAATCCACGGTCACCCCAATGGAACGAGGGACGGGGCAGTCGCCACCATGCAGGCAATCGAGGCATGGACAGACGGTGTCACACTGGAAGAGAAGGCAAAACGGGCGCCGGAACTCGAAGCAGCACTTGGGAAATGGGGTCGCTATCACCCAAAATAAGTTACCATCCAGGTCAGAACCAATCCATTTTTTAGTGCAATTTCAGGGTCGCCTTCCAAAAGGTGGCGAATTTTGTATAAGATGCGTACATGAATGCACATTTCCAAGTCTATTCCCGTTTTCCCGCCAGGTCAATACACGTCAAAGACCCTTTGTCAGGTTCCTTCTCTGTATGGTCCTGCTCACCATGAGGAGCACCCCGGTCCATGCAAAGAGGACGATACAGTCAGTCACGGGATTGAAGACAGAATATCCGTGCATACCAAAGGAGAATATGTCGACAAGGTAGGTGAGGGGGGAGAGAGAGGCGAGATAAAAACTCGCGCCGCCCAGGGAAGAGAGTGGGATAAAAATACCGCTGATGAAGATGAGCGGAAACCTGACCAGGCTTGAGAGCATCATGATATTGGACGGGGTCTCAGATGCAGGTGATGCAAGAACCGAACCAAGGGACGCAAACGTTATGGCGCCCAGGAGAGTTGCCACGCACCAGACAAGGGGAACCGCCACCGAGACCTTGAGAAGGATTACCGTGCCTGCTATGATAATCGCCGTGATGATCAATCCAAACAATGCTCCCGCCACGGTATCACCAAGGAGGATTATCTCGAGGGTGACCGGGTACGAGAGCAGCCGTTCGAAGGTGCGGTCACGTTTTTCCCAGGGAGTGATGAGTGGTCCGACGGACGAAGCGGTAAAGAAGAGTGTCATGGCCAAAAAGCCGGGCAAAAATGTCTGCAGATCCATACTGCGCCCGATATAGAATGCAAAGAAGAGGAAGAGCGGGAAAAGGAGGCCGAATATGAATACCGGGGGCTTGTTGTAATAGATCCTGATATTCTTCTCGGCAATCACCGCGACTCCTGAAAGGAAGCCGGAAAAATCCATCAGTTGCCCCCGGTAAGATGCACGAAGACCTCTTCCAGGCTCGGGCCCGATATCTGCAGGGAAGTGATTGTCAGGCCTTCCCGATCTGCACGGTGTACGACCTCTTTTACTACGGCGTCCGGGTTTGCCGTATAGAGGACAAATTTATCTCCGGTCTCTGTTATCCTGCTCACATCTTCATTTTCCAGGAATCCGGCCGGCACATCCCGGGAGAATGAGACCTGGACTGATTTCGAGGTCTCGAAGGTCTGTTTCAGAACCTCCGGGCGTTCGACAGCAACGAGCGATCCCCTGTTGATGATTGCCACCCGCTGGCAGAGGGTGCTGGCTTCTTCGATATTATGGGTCGTGAGAAAGATGGTGGTTCCTTCCGCCTGCAATTCCCGCATGATATCGACGATAAGGCGGCGGCTCTGGACATCCAGGCCTTCCGTGGGCTCGTCAAGGAAAAGGACCTTCGGCCGATGGAGGATGGCGCAACCGATACTGATCCGTTGTTTCATCCCCTTGGAAAAGACCCCGACCTGCCGATCCCGGTGTTCTGAAAGGCCAAGTCTCGGTATGAGTTCCTGTATCCTCTCATCTCTCTCCCTGGCACCCATCCGGTAGAACTTTCCGACAAGGTTGAGGTTCTGGACAGGAGTGAGATCACCATATATCGTACTGTGTTCGGGGATTACCCCCATCAGCATCTTGGCAATGAGCGGGTGTGAAGCGAGATTGATTCCCGCGATCTTGACGCTACCGGAATCAGGAGGGAGAATTCCTGTCAAAAGACGGATGGTCGTGGTCTTTCCTGCACCGTTCGGCCCTAAAAAACCGAAAAATTCTCCCTCATGTACGGATATGGAGATGTCGTTTACCGCGAGAAAACTGTTGAATCTCTTCGTGAGGGCGTCTCCATGGATGGCAGGGGAACTCATGAATGATTAATAGTGTATGGCAGAAGATCTATACAATTCCTTTCTTTTCGCATAGAGCACCAGCTCCGTGATTCAGGCATTGCCCCATCTTTCCGAAAACGGCGAAGTGACGGGAAACGATCTTGCCCTGTGCAGTGAAAAAAGCGATTATTTCCCCATGAGGGGAACGTCGCAGTCAGGGCACTTCATGCTCCTGCACGGGACGCCAAGCGTTTTTTCTATCTCTTTTCCGCATTTCGGGCACACACAGGTCGTTGGAGGGTTTCCTCTCCTCTGTCTCCCCATTCCCCTGCCAGTTCCATCGGGCATTTTCATGTACCTCATGAGTTAGTGATATGCGTCTGTATCAAATAGGTATCGGAAAGGGCAAAAGTGCAGGGGATCAAGATCAGAGCAAGGAAATTTGCGTTATTCCAATTTTATTGAATAATACACATAAATACCGGTAATCGATAAAGGGGGTATGGAGGTGAAAATCCGTGATGATCTGTCCTGCCCCTGCGAAGTTGTCGAATGCGCAGATCGAAGAGATAATGTCTCTCGAAAAAAAATTGGGGTTAATCCTCGTTGCCTATGAGCACGTACCAAAAATTGCACGTCTGACGAGTGAAGAGATCGAGAATGTGAAAAAGATTGAGCGAGAGACAGGAAAAATTATGCTCGCATACGAAGCATAACCATTTTCCTGAAATTTCTGTTCATTATTATCTGCAGCAAAGACGTCCATAACCATCAGTGATTCCCTTTTTTTATCAGGTACGCGGAAGTAACCCATGCACTATCAGTAATCTGTTTCTCCAAATTGTTAGATAATGCTGACTATAAGTTAAATTTATATGCCATAATGTAAAACATACTATACGTCGGGAAGACTACCGACAGGATAGAATACCCCCTTGGGTGATATAGATGAAAAATATCGGAAAAATCGTGGCAATATCAGCTATACTGGGATTCCTGATTCTTATGGTATTCCCGGTGAATGCCCTCCCAGCCCGGTCCGCACAATTGAGTGGAGAGGCGGGAGACTGTCTATCCGGCCACCTTGACCGTCTCGAAGAGCAGGGCTATGACATGAGTGAGGTAAGAGCAGC
>LKUF01000085.1 GCA_001412335.1 Methanolinea sp. SDB | reverse complement strand
GAAAAGATACGGGAGCTTGGGTCCTGATGAAGGCGGTAACGGTAGTCGACCTGACAAAGAAATTCGGCGATTTCACTGCCGTCGACAATGTTTCATTCGATATAGCCGAAGGCGAGATCTTCGGTCTGCTTGGCCCGAATGGTGCGGGAAAGACGACGACAATATCGATGCTTTCAACTATCCTAAAACCGGATTCCGGAAAGGCAGAAGTAGCGGGTCATGACATCGTGAAAGACCAGCCCGGTGTCCGGAAGTCGATAGGGATCGTGTTCCAGGACCCAAGCCTCGACGAAGAGCTGACCGGGTGGGAGAACATGGACTTTCACGGCAGGCTCTACCGCATACCAAAAAAGATCCGGCTTGAGAGGATGGAGGAGCTGCTCGATCTTGTGGGACTGACCGAGCGCAAGGACGACTTTGTCAAGACATATTCGGGTGGGATGAGAAGAAGGCTCGAGATCGCCCGTGGACTCCTGCACAGGCCAAAGGTGCTCTTCCTGGACGAGCCGACGCTCGGGCTCGATCCCCAGACCCGGAATTACCTCTGGGACTACATCGAGAAACTGAGCAGCGAGATGAATATCTCCGTGATCCTCACGACGCATTACATGGACGAGGCGGACAGGCTCTGCGACCGGATCGGGATAATCGACAGGGGCAAAATTATCGCGATGGACACCCCGGAAAACCTGAAAGAGACGATGGGGGGAGATGTCATAACCGTAAGGTCGTCGGATTACCACGGACACATTGCAGATCTAAAATCCGGCTGGATCGAGAAGGTGGAGAGCTATGACGGCTTCTTCTCAATCGCCCTGCATGGCGCCGAAGAGCACCTCCCCGAACTGATCAGGATACTGGTGGAAAGACAGGTCACGATCTCCTCGGTCTCTGTCCATAAGCCCACCCTCGAGGACGTATTTCTGCATTATACAGGAAGGAGGATCCGCGACAGTGAGAATGGCGCAAGGGAGCACATCAGGATGGCATACAGGGCAAGGAGGCACCATTAATGGATGTCATATATACCATCTGGCTCCGGAACATCAAACGCTACCTGAGGTCCCGCAGCAGGATTATCGGAAGCCTCGGGATGCCTCTCTTCTTCCTTGTCATTCTCGGGTTCGGCCTGAATTCAGTGGTGACCATCCCGAGCATCAGCGATAACTACGTCGAGTTTCTGGTGCCGGGAATCGTCTCGATGAGCGTCCTCTTCATGTCGATCTTCTCGGGGGCTCAAATCATATGGGACAAGCAGTTCGGATTTTTGAAAGAGACGCTTGTCGCCCCGGTTACACGCATCGAGATCATGCTCGGCCAGGCATTTGGAGGGGCGACCACGGCGATGCTCCAGGGAACGATCATCCTTGTGCTGTCTCTCTTCATCGGGCTTTCTATCCCGGAAATCAGCGGACTCCTGATTGCATTCGGGTTCATGGCGCTTATAGGCGTTGGATTCACCTCGCTCGGGATCGCGATCGCCTCGAGGATGGAGGACATGAACGGATTCCAGTTGATCATGAGTTTCCTGATCTTTCCCATCTTCGGCCTCTCCGGTGCGATGTTTCCCATCGAGAGCCTCCCGCCCATGTTCAGATCCCTGACCCTCGCCGATCCACTCACCTACGGTGTCGAGGGGATACGCTTCGGTCTCTGCGGTGTATCCCAGATCCACCCGCTCACCTGTCTTGCGGTGCTGCTCTCGTTTTCCACCGTGATGATCTTCGTAGGCGCGTTCCTCTTCCGGAAGGTGAAGATGTGAGTATCCCCAAAAAATTGGGGACAGGTCTGGAAGCGGCTGATCTAGTGTAGAAGAGCCCGAAAAGACCGTACCTGCCTGGCCCTCCGCATGCTTTCAAAAACGGAGGGTCATGTCGTCACCCGCCCCGATAGATCGCCTTTTCCGTTTCTCACCTGCGCGGAGATACCTGCTCCCGCACAGAGAATTGGCGGCGGTATAACAGAGTGTTCCGGGTCGGGGCATGGGGTGTGCGCTCATAGAGGAGGTATCGTTTCCATCGCCAGTAGACCTCTCTGTGGTGCGATGTGGTTGATAGGAGATTTAAGGCTTTAATTTTAATTTTTAAATCAAATAATTCGTGCGCTCCAATGGAAAAGAAGGGGTATAAAAAGATTGATGGTTGGCTTATTTTGAAGGATTGTCAACCAGATCCGAATCAATAGA
>LKUF01000084.1 GCA_001412335.1 Methanolinea sp. SDB | reverse complement strand
TCAGTGAAAGGAATGGCCTTAAAAACGCTGGCCTTTTTCCTGCGGGCCTGATGTGGAGTGCTCGTTTGTCATGGACACGTGGAAAATTCAGTCTTTTTCGATCATCTTTCTCCTGATCTCGTCGAGTGCCTCCAGTACCATGTCACGGACTCCTTCGCTCCCGTCGCGGAGTGCACGCTGGAGCGGGGCATATGCCGTGGGGTCTCCCAGGAATCCCAGCGCCCATGCAGCCTTCTGCCGTACCCTCCAGTCCTCGTCTTCCAGGGCGGCGATGATCGGGCCAACCGCGGTCCTGTCCCGTGTCCGTGCCAGGGCTTCAATTGCCTTCCACCTGACACCCGGGTCTTCATCTGTCATGTTTTCAAGAAAATACCGGAGACGTTCTTCGGATTTGCTCTCATCTTCCTGCACCATACGACCGTCCAGTTCTTCTGTCCCAGAGGACTATATAAAAGGACCTTCAAACCTAGTTTTATGAAGAAAGTGTTGCTGCTCAGCGGGAGCCCGCGCCCCAATGGCAATTGTGCCCAGGTGATCGAGGAATGTGCGAAGGTGATCCGGCGTTGCGGGCTGGAGGCCGAGATATACTCGCTGGCAGGCAAGAAGGTGGAGTCCTGCACGGCCTGCTACCGGTGCAAGGACGAGGGATTCTGCGTTTTGGAAGACGGCCTTGATGAACTGATAGAGAAAATAAGAGATGCCGACGGATTCATCGTGGCGTCACCGGTATATTTCGGCACCGCACGCGGTGACGTGATGTCAGCCCTGCAACGGATCGGGATGGTCTCGATGGCTACCGACAACTTCCTCTCCTGGAAGGTGGGCGGCCCGATTGCCATCGCCCGAAGGGGCGGACACACCGCCACGATCCAGGAGATGCTCATGTTCTTCTTCATAAACGGCATGATCGTTCCCGGGTCGACATACTGGAACATGGCATTCGGCAAGCAGCCTGGCGAGGTGTTGAATGACGTCGAAGGGATGAATACCATCCGCCTCTTTGCCGAGAACGTGGCCGATCTTATCAAAAAGATCGCCTGAATCCGCCATCTTTTGCCGCATTGATCACGGAGATCGAGAGGAACGAAGCGGGGTTTTTTCATGGAAGAGAGAACCATAATCGAAGTGGACGGCCTGGTGCACAGGTACGGGGACTTCCTTGCAGTCGACCATATCAGCTTCGGGGTCCGTGAAGGAGAGATATTCTCGTTTCTCGGACCAAACGGCGCAGGCAAGAGCACAGCCATCAACGTGCTCACAACACTCCTGCCCATCCAGGAGGGGCGTGTGGTCGTTGCAGGCCACGACGTCTCGAAGAATCCCGCTAAAGTCCGGGAATCGATCGGGATCGTATTCCAGGAGGTGACCCTCGACCGGGATATGACCTGCCGGGAGATCCTCGAGTTCCATGGCAGGCTCTATTCCATGCAGAGAGAGGAGCGAAGACGGCGGATAGACGAACTGTTGGAGCTTGTCGCGCTCGATCACAAGAGGGACACGCTCACCAGGCACCTCTCGGGAGGGATGAAACGCCGCCTTGAGATCGCCCGCGGACTGATGACCCGGCCCCGGGTCCTCTTCCTTGACGAGCCGACCATCGGACTCGACCCGCAGACCCGCCTGAAGATGTGGGACTATATCAAGGCGGTCAACGAGGAGGGGACGACCATCTTTCTCACCACGCACTACATGGACGAAGCCGACCGGTTGAGCGATCGGGTCAGCATCATCGACCATGGAAAGATCATCACCACCGGCAGGTCGTACGAATTGAAGAACATGCTCGGTGAAGACCTCGTGTACCTGGAGACCAGTGACAATTCAGCCACCCGGGCCCTCCTCGAACAGCTGGAGAGCGTGACACGTATCAGCGAGAAGGGCCATGGCCTCGTGGCGGTGGTCAACTCCGACGGGACCCGTCTCCTCCCCCACATCATGGAGACACTCGGCCAAAACGGCATCACACTGGAGACCGTCAACCTGAAAAAACCGTCAATGGACGATGTCTTCGTCCATTTCACCGGAAAGGAACTGCGGGACGAAGGTGCGGAGAGACCGGTGACGACTGCTGCACGGGCAGGGAGGCGATGATGGCCAGGCTTGGGTTCCTCACGATATACTGGAGAGACATGCTCAGGTTTGTCCGGTTCAAGACAGTCCTGGTATCGTCCCTCGTTCAGCCTGCGCTCTGGCTCGCTTTCTTTGGCATAGCCATGGCAGCGAACTTCGACCGCCTGGCCGGATCGGTCCCGACAATCCCCGGTGTCCCTGTCGTGAGTTACCTCACCTACATGGCGGCGGGCGTCATCGCCATGACCACGCTTTTTACCAGCCTCTTCGGTGGAATAGTGCTTCTCTTCGACAAGAACTGGGGGCTCATGCGGGAGATCATGGCCAGTCCTCTGCCACGGAACGATGTCATCTTCGGAATTGCACTCTCCGGCATGACCAAGTCCTTCATCCAGGCGGGAATAATCATGGTATTCGGGATATTCATCGGGGCTGAATTCTTCCTCGGATATTCGGCAGGCCAGACGTTCATTTCGCTGCTGGGTATCCTGCTCTTCCTGGGCATATTCTCCCTTGGTTTCCTCTTCCTCTCGGCAGCGATCTCCATCTCCCTTGAGAGCCCTGAAGGCCTGCAGGGGATAATCACCCTGCTGACCATGCCGATCTTCTTTGCGAGCAATGCCCTGTACCCGGTAAACGCGTTTCCACCCTTGCTCCAGATCATTTCAGGAATCAATCCCTTAACCCACCTTGTCAACGGTATCCGTTTCTTTGCGATAGGTGACGACTTCCAGTCCATCGGGATACACTATACCGCAACCACAGGGGAGATCGCACTCTCACTCTGTGTCCTTGCGATATTCGCCGCAATCATGTTTGCACTGGCGTACTGGAGATTCCAGAAAGCGGTTGTCACCTAGATCGCGGTCTTTTTGACCGGAAGGGATCCTATCGTATCCGAAAATTCATCGAGATGGAAATGGTCGGAGAAGGCCATCTCCCGCCTCATCTCATCGGGTATGGCTTCGCCGAACTTCCAGAGTTCAGGAGGAGGAACACGGAGCAGCCTTCCGATCTCTTCCTCGTCCATCCCCCGGATTGACAACAATGCCTCTTCCACGGAATCGAGCGAGCCCGCTTCCTTCATCGCCTGCACGGTCACCAGGAGATCATCATATTTCACCCGTCTCTTTCCGGGAAGAAGAGTCTTGAGCAGGGTCGCGATGATCGCGTTCATCTCCCTCCCGAGACAGGTGAGGATCACCACGTCATATCCTCTCGATCCCTGCTCCTGCCAGAGGTTGATTGCATTCCGCCTGATCTTTGGATACGATGTGATATGTGCAGAGAGTATCTCCTCCAATCCCTCGTTTAGAGGGAGCACAGAGCGGCCCCGTGCCAGGATTCTCCGGACACCCCTGCAGATGACCGGCGAATACCCGGACTGGCCCCCGGTCCAGAACACCTGCGACCGCTGGTCGTCTCCGGGCACCGCGACGGCGAGATTGTAGGAGTCGTCACTCTTGATGAGGTTCCATATCTTTCCGCCGAGCGAGAACCCGCTCCCGCCCCTGCTCGCCACGAACCGGGCATCAAGACGGCCCACGACCTCGCCTTCAGGGGTAATGACACGGTATTCTCCGCCGCCGCGGATCACCGAATAGAGATCCTTCCAGTTCGACTTCCCATATAGCAACTCGGCCCTTGGTCCCGGCATGAGCAGATCGCCGTCCTGTACCACAAAGCCTTCTTTCAGAAGATACGAGGCGATCGAATCCAATTTTTCAGGTCTTATATCCCGGAATACGGCTGAAGAGAACAGCATCCGCTTTATCCGGGCCCATGAGACGCGCTTCGAACGCGAGAGTTCGAGAAAGATCTGCTGCAGGAGGACGTTATAAGGGACCTTGTGGGGGACGAGTGGTTCGACCTCTCTCTTGCCTGCACACTCGATAACCGCTGCCATGCAGAGAAACTCGCCTGGATCCCTGAGGATACAGGCGACGTACGGTGGCCTGCCCCTCCTCCCGCTCCGGCCCATCCTCTGCAGGAACGACGATACAGAGCCCGGTGGGCCGACCTGGACGACCACGTCGAGGTCCCCTATATCTATCCCCAGTTCCAGCGTGCTGGTACAGATAATGCATGCGCTTCCTTCTTTTGAAAAGGCATTCTCCGCTGATCTTCGCAGTTGCGGCGAGAGAGAGGAATGATGGACGAATAGCTGTTCGGTCCTTCCCTGGAGCGATTGTCCTATCTTTTCAGCATCGCTGCGGCTGTTGACAAAGACGAGCGCCTTCCTCCCGGCAACGACACGAACGATGACATCCATCCTCCTCTCGTCGTCGCCTTCAACAAAGAAGGAGAACCGCTTCTCACGGGGCAGGATTGGAACCTGCACCAGCTGCCTGGATCCCCGGTCGCCAGAGAGCCATTCCAGGATCTCTTCCGGGTTGCCCACGGTCGCCGAAAGCCCGATTCTCTGGACGGCACGGCCTGCCAGGACGTCAAGGCGGTCCAGGAGCACCCGGAGATGGACGCCACGTTCCGA
Organism: Methanolinea sp. SDB; assembly: GCA_001412335.1. Classification (GTDB taxonomy): domain Archaea; phylum Halobacteriota; class Methanomicrobia; order Methanomicrobiales; family Methanospirillaceae; genus SD8. Next base: position 1,433 of record LKUF01000084.1, on the reverse strand, counting down.
CTCGACAAATGCGTGCAGCTCGTCAATGATCACATACCTGGCCCGGGAGAGATCGGCGAGCAGGTCCCGCTCCCCAAACAGGACCTCGAGCGACTCGGGCGTAATCATCAGAAAATGCGGGGCCTCCCCATCCTGCCATCGTCTGTCGCCGCGGGGGACGTCACCGTGCCACTTCAAGAGATCCAGTCCTGCAGGGATGCAGAACGAAGAGAATCGCTCCTCCTGGTCATTTATCAGGGCTTTCAGGGGCGATATGTATATACAGCTGATGCCCTGTGAACCATCCTTCAGGATCTGGTCCAGGACCGGAATGAGGGCGGCTTCGGTCTTGCCGCCTGCCGTTGGTGCGATGACAAGGACATCGTCACCCGAAGAGACCGCCCGGTACGCCTCCTCCTGGACGTCGCGAAGGCTGTCCCATCCGAGACGGTTGGCAAGTATCTCCTGGAGGGACCCATGCAGTCCCTGGTAGGCGGATCTCAATTGTCTCCTCTATTTGTGGTTATGGTCCGATGAGATATCTTCTTTCGGGATGAAGCCGGAGAGATCAGAAACGAATAAATAGCGCAGTAACAACCTTTTATCAGGTAAACTCACATGTCTGCATTCCCGGCCCACACATATATGCCGTTTTTTGGATCTGCAGATTTCTTTTTCGTTTTCTTTAGATAGGGGACCCGCTCATTCGCCGGATCCCCTGTAATGTGAAACCATATGGAGTTTACCGGAGGTGTTTTCATGCTTGGAATTCCTGACCCACAGATATGGATCGGCTACATCCTGGCCATCGGATTAGCCCTGGCCTGCGTTGTGTACGGACTGCTGAACTGGAATAAAGGAGCGGATCTGTAACCATGGCCGTAAGCACACTTACGATCAGCGTGATCACGGTCATCTACCTGGCAATGATCATGATACTCGGCTACATAGGATACAGGAAGACAAAGGTTGCCGAGGATTACCTTGTTGCCGGACGAAAAAGCCATCCCTTCGTCATTGCCCTCTCCTATGGTGCAACATTTATCAGCACGTCTGCCATCGTAGGCTTCGGCGGGCAGGCAGCAAACCTTGGCATGGGGCTCATATGGCTTACTGTCTTCAACATCGGTGTTGGCATCCTCCTCGCCTTTGTAATCTTCGGGAAGCGGACACGCGAGATCGGCAAGAGACTGAGCGCCATCACGTTTCCCGATCTCATGGGAAAGATCTACTCTTCGGCCTTTATCCAGTACGTCTCCGGGCTGGTGATAATCGTCGGAATGCCGCTCTACACGGCAGCCATCCTGATCGGTGGGGCCAGGTTCATCGAGACGACGCTGTCTGTGCAGTATAACACCGCACTCATCGGCTTTGCGGCCATTGTAGCAATTTACGTGATATTCGGCGGCCTTATCGCGGTCATGTACACCGATGCACTGCAGGGCAGCATCATG
>LKUF01000083.1 GCA_001412335.1 Methanolinea sp. SDB | reverse complement strand
ATTTCGGTTTCTATGCCGAATCCACCCTCTTTTAAATTCATTTCAACGATTGACTGCCTGGTAAAAGCCCGGTAGCCGGAAAGGATGTCGCCCAAATACTGGCCATGGGCGAGCTTAAAAAGCCGGTTTAAGACCTGGTTTCCGAAGAAGTTCAATCCTGAAAAGGCTTTCCTGTTCGCCTCGGTCAGGCGGTCACCGATGACATGGTCAAACCCTTCTGCGAGTTTGTCAAGGAGTTTGTCCGCATCGGCTGGAGAATACGTGCCGTCACCATCGATGAGAAGGATATACTCGTCATCAATCATTCCAAACGCTTCAACCATCGCGCTTCCTTTGCCCTTCTTGGACTGCAGGACCACCTTTGCCCCGGCATCCCCGGCGATCTTCCGCGTATCGTCGGTGCTGTGGCCATCGATGACAAGGATATTGGAAAAACCTCTCCCGGAAAAATCCCTGATCAGGTCGCGGATAGTGGGGGCCTCGTTGAGCGTTGGAATGAGGACGCAGACCTGTTCCTTCTCGATTTTCATTGGGATACTATTTTTAAATCCTTGCTCATAAGTGCTTGCATGCACATCGCCAAGAAAGGGCTCCGAATTCTTGGTATAGCGGAAAGTTTCTCCGGCTCGCCCGAATCGGTCCTTGCAGGCGTAGTTATGCGAAAAGATCTCCGTATTGATGGATTCAGGTTCACCACAGCAACGGTCGGAGGTATGGACGCCACCGAAAGTATCGTTGGGCTGTATCATTCATTTGAACGAAGTGATATCAACGTCCTGATGATCTCGGGGAGTGTGATCTCATGGTATAACATCATAGATCCCGAGACGATCTTCGAGAAGACAGAAAGACCGGTGATCGTTGTGACCTACGAGGACTCAGAGGGACTAGAGGACGATATAGGCCGGCATTTCCCGGGTGACCTGGAGCGTCTCGGGAATTATCGACGGCTTGGACCAAGAACCAAGCTGGATCTCGATACGGGATACACCATATTTTTGCGTGCAACAGGGATTGGAACTGGCGATGCCGGAAGGTTATCCAGGCAGCTGACATTTGATGGGAAAGTGCCTGAACCTTTGAGAGTCGCACGACTTCTCGCCCGGACAATTATGCAGTATACAGGTGGCGGGAGATAAGGTTTTTTGATGGTTTACGGAATATCTCCATTTTGATCTCGTCCCCGGGCCTGAATGTGAGATCCGTGAAATCGATGGCTATTTTTTCATTCGGGTTCCAGAAATCCCCCCGACATCCGCTCCCGCCAAGGGTCTGGACGCCGTCGTGGTGGGTGGAGATAAACTCATTCCCGTTCATCGTCTCAATTTTACAGGGTACCATCTCACCGTTCCGGTAGAATGCAGCGTACAGCTCCCCATTCTCGTATTTGTCAACCCCCTTGTTAACGAGGATGACTCGTGAATCGTAGTTGAGATACCCGTATTCGTTCTCGTGGTATACCCCCATTATCTGCAGGCTGGAAGGAGCTTCTGCTTCAAAAAAATAGAATGACGGCAGTTTGAACAGCAACAGGACGATGATTGCAAGGATCATGACGATTCCTATCATCAGGATCTCGGCGATTACCGGTGACATAGCCTGTCTGCTGGAGATCAGTTTCAAGCAATAAAACCTGGTGCATCAGACTAAAAAATATTATGAAATTTATCTCTCCAGTCTTCACTTCTCTGGGTTTAACTGCCATGAAAAGGGCTGGGACCGTATGTGCCGGATGGTAAGTTGAAGCAGGCATGGTTGACAGAGGGTTCCCACCGCTTTCTCCAAAAAAATATGTGGTATGAGCACGGAGTCCGTATCATGAGTGAAGAGAGGACAGATCCCATGATGCAGTTTATTATTTTGGGCCATTTCACCCAGGCTGGGATTGTAAAAGTCAGGAATGTGACAGAATGCATCCTCGAGATGAAGGTGCTACTCCAGGGTGTCGGCGGGATGGTCACCGACATCTATTATACACTCGGCAATTACGACTTCGTGGCCTTTGTAAAGGCCCCGGACGAGGAATGCATGTTGAAGGCATCGATGGACATCGCCCAGATGGGTACCATGCGCACTGAAACCATGATTGCAGTCTCTGCATCGCATGTAGCAGAAATGATCAAAGTCGACTGAGATTACCACGCCTTTTCCGGTTTGATCCGGACGGGAGATGAGAGCCCGACATGGGTCAATGGATCCTGGTGGGAATCGGGGCAGGGCAATCTTTTGTATATCGCTGGAGATATACTGCCCATGGATCCCCAGTCAGATTTCTTCTCGGGAGACGCCTTTGCCCGTACCTGCGGCATCGAACATATCGAATCGGGCAACGGATATGCCCGTGTAAAGATGACGATCAACGAATCTCACCTGAACAGCCACGGAACGGTGCATGGTGGAGCGATATTCACCCTTGCAGACGCTGCTTTTGCGCTCGCGTCCAACTCGCACGGCATACCTGCAGCGGCAATAAATGCCCATATCTCGTACATGAAAGCCGCCGTATCAGGTCCGTTGTATGCCGAGGCAGATGAATTTTCTCTCAACCCACGGCTTGCGACATACACGGTGAAGGTAACCGGCAAAAACGGCGAAAAGATTGCAATCTTCCAGGGAATGGTCTACCGGAAGACGCCAAAACCCTGAAAAATGGTTTATCCAGGGGCCTTGATATCAAAGATAACCTGAGGGGGACTCTTCGTAGGTTGCATTCTCCCTGAAAAATACCCAGTATCCCCTCGCAGGGAACATGTGCCGCAGATCACTGTGCTCTCCAGTCCCCGCGGAGATAATTGTCTTGTCATAACCCTGAGAAGCCCCATTGAAACCGATTGCATAGACCCACGACCCGAACACAGGGGCAAGCGCGTCTCGTGCAGCGCGGTCATGCGATCCGGGAATGCCCATCGCGTTCCAGCCTTCATAGAACGGGCGGCTGACCGCTATCTGGTGTTTTGAAAAGTGCAGCCCGAACTGTTCGAACTGTGCAGAGTAGATCCATATCCCCTGCATCTGTTCAAGCGGGGTGTCGGGGGTAATCCTCTGCCACCGTGAGAGGGATGCATTGTATGTCCAGGTGATGCGTCCGTCAGTGTCGATCATGCTGAATATATCACCTGTATTATGGCCTTCTTCAAGAACCAGCGGAATTGATATGAAATTCCAACCCTGGTACAGCGGCAGGTACATGTCAGGCGTGGGAGTTGGCTCGGTTGTGGGAATTGTTGTGGGAGTGGTCGTCTGCGGGGAGGTCGTTGGTACGGTTGTGACGGGGGTGGTTGTGGGAACACTGGTTGTAGGCATGGTAGTGGGGCCGGTTGTCGGAGGCACAACAAACGCCAGGTCAAGATTCAGGCTCCCGCTCGAGAAGACAGATGTCTGATCCGACTGGCGACCGTGCAACCAGAACGTGATCATCTCCCCCTCTGTCCCGTTCACTCTCAGCCTCTCGTCAAACGG
>LKUF01000082.1 GCA_001412335.1 Methanolinea sp. SDB | reverse complement strand
AGGGGAATCTGCGGCTGGATCACCTCCTAACGACGTGCATTAATGTGCACAAGAAGTGTGCTTTCAGTGTCGGTCGGAGCCGAAAAGTCGCCAGAGCGGATAAAATATTAAGTTCAATTGCTGGGTTGGATCGAGATACCTGGTAATGGTTGGGGCCTCCAAAGGGCGTATCTGGGCTCGTAGCTCAGCTGGAAGAGCGCCGCCTTTGCGAGGCGGAGGCCCTGGGTTCAAATCCCAGCGAGTCCATAACGATGCACCATGCGAGATCGAAATCTTGTTTGGGAAGGGCAGACGACGCCGTTTTCGTTGCGGGTCGTGTGAAGCCATGTATAAGCTTTGCAATCCAGACGCTTACTGAGTTCAGTGGGACATTAGCTGTGTATGCCAACCAGTGGATGGCTTGGCTCAAGCGCTGAAGAAGGACGTGCCAAGCTGCGATAAGCCTCGGCGAGGTGCATGGAACCGTCGAACCGAGGATATCCTAATGGGAACTCCCAGCCTTAGGGCTGATCCGTAAGGATCGGGAACGCCCCGGATTGAAACATCTTAGTAGGGGCAGGAAGAGAAATCAAATCGAGATGCCGTAAGTAACGGCGAGTGAAAGCGGCAGAGCCCAAACCGAATCCCTTCGGGGAGATGTGGTGTTATAAGCCTGGCTCAATTACAGCGTCGTTGGTGAAGTTGAAGTTGCCTGGAACGGCACGCCGCAGAGTGTGATAGCCACGTAAATCTAAGCCGATAACGCTGGAGCCTCGTCTTGAGTACCGTGGGTCGGATATCTCGCGGAAATTTGGGAGACACCAACTTCCAAGGCTAAATACGTCTTGAGACCGATAGCGCAGTAGTAGGGTGACCGAAAGCTGAAAAGTACCCCAAAGAGGGCGGTGCAAAGTGCCTGAAATTGGTTGGTGATGGAGCGATTTGGCGTCAAAGGATACTCAGCACGAAGGAAAACGTCGCGAGGCGTCGGTACGAGTGCTGAATGCCAGCGTCATATCTTACGTTTTGAAGAACGGGCCAGGGAGTGCATTTAAGTGGCAAGGCTAATCCGTTCAACGGAGCAGCCGTAGCGAAAGCGACCAGCGCGCATCTTCGGAGAGGCGCGACGTATACAAGTGCGTGGAGTCACTTGGATGCTACCCGAAGCCGGGCGATCTAGGCGTGGGCAGGTTGAAGCGTGGCGAAAGCTGCGTGGAGGACCGTTAGCGGTGTTGATATGCAAATCACTCGCGTGACCTGTGTCTAGGGGTGAAAGTCCAATCGAGCCCGGAAATAGCTGGTTCCTTCCGAAACATGTCGCAGCATGACCTGACTGGAGGTTGTCGGCGGAGTAGAGCACTGATTGGGGAATCCGGGGGAGAAATCCTTCGCTCTCTTGTCAAACTCCAAAACCGTCGTCGCCGTAGAAGGTCGGAGTCCGGACTGGGGGGTAAGCTTCCAGTCCGTAAGGGAAACAACCCAGACCGTGGTTAAGGCCCCCAAATGTCGGCTAAGTGTTAACACTAAAGGGAGTCCTAGGCCCCAGACAACTGGAAGGTTAGCTTAGAAGCAGCTATCCTTTAAAGAGTGCGTAACAGCTCACCAGTCGAGGTTTAGGGCCCCGAAAATGGACGGGGCTAAGCCGACTGCCGATACCACGGAGCACCGCAAGGTGATCTCGTAGGGAGGCGCTCTGCGTGGGCAGAAGCATCTTCGTGAGGAGGTGTGGACCACGTAGAGACGAAAATCCTGGCAGTAGTAGCAGCAAAGTCGGGTGAAAATCCCGATCGCCGAATGGGCTAGGTTTCCTCGGCAATGTTCGTCAGCCGAGGGTTAGTCGGTCCTAAG